>NZ_JBKOOL010000116.1:0-18483 GCF_046764065.1 Nocardia sp. NPDC002869 | reverse complement strand
CCGCGGGTCGCGCTGTATCGCGGGCGGTAACCGCCGCGCACCGGGCGGGGTACGGGCTCGAGGAGCCCGGGTGCCTTACTCTGGGTGTGTCCTGGATCTCAGACCACGCATTCCCCGATTGGACGTCCCGATATCGCCCGGTCGGCTCCCGCCGTCGTTATCCGTGGCCGAGCCGATCACCCCTGAGAGGTGGTTGGAAGATGGCCGACGAGTTCATGACCCCGAAATCCTCCGATGGCGGGCCTGTCAGTACACCACTGAGCCGGGCGGCGGGACGGATGCGGGCGGTTCTTCCGGACGACTGGCGGGTTGATGTGGTCGCCACCGGCGATCCGGCCCACGGCGGCAATCCCATTGTCCGGGCGATGCCGGCTACCGATTGGTTTGCTACACGAATTTCCCGCCCCAGTGGCGCCGAGATCGGCTGGTGTAGGTCGTGTTTCGCCTGACCGGCGTTTCTGCGTGGTGGAAACAGCGGGCTGTGGCAAACTTTCGGTTCCCGCAGGTGTTGCGCTGTGCGCGAGCAGAACTCGCGATCTCCGTTCTGCGGATGGGCTGTCGATGTGGGGTTCCCACAGGCAGCCGCATGCCACGAAATCAGACCTCCCGGTTCGTGTTTCATGGAACGCACTATTGCGTTTTGTTGCTGGAGGGCGCATGATGTTAGCCAGATATCAGCTCGCTCCATTCATCGAACCGAATACCCGCGATTGGGAGAGGCGTTCATGGCGGTGCAAGTGATCGGCCGGGCGTTGATGACCAGCGACCAGACCGACCATCAAGCGAAAAGCGTTGGTAGCGGCGGCTGGGTCGTCTCATTCCTACCGGGGCGGACCCTGACCACCGAACAGGCGATAGCGGCCATGCAGGCCGCCGAAGCTGTGGCAATGGTCGGTGGACTGGCCGATCTCATGGGGCTCACCACTCTCGAAACCGTCGGCCTGGCCATTCGGGAATCACCCTGGACCAGAGCCGAACCGGTGGTGCGCAGCGGCTGGCGCGGCCGGATCGGCCGGAGCCGGGCGCAGGTGGCGCTGTAGTCCTCAGCCCGGTTTGCTCGCGACGACCACGAGATTGCTGACCAGTAGCTCTCGGATGCCGGGTGCCCGCACCAGCCACCAGGCCCAGCGGGGGTGGTAACGGGGGAACAGCGCGAAGACGTGCGCCGATGTGCGGTGCGACCAGCGCACCCCGTCTGCCGCCCGGACTGCGAACAGCGAGGTGCCGAAACGGTTCTTCGGCTCCTTACCGTGCCGGCGCCGATACCGGCGGGCGGCGTACTCCCCGCCGAGATAGTGCCAGGGTCCGGTCTCGTGGCCGCCGAACGGTCCGAGCCACACCGTGTAGGACAGCACGATCATGCCGCCGGGCCGGGTGACCCGGACCATTTCGTCGGCCATCCGCCACGGATCCGGCACGTGCTCGGCGACATTGGACGAGAAACAGATGTCGACCGCGTCGTCCCGGAACGGCAGCGCCATCCCGGAGCCGCGAACCGCGGCCGGTACCGAGATGCCGGCGGCGTGCATCTCCGAGGGATCGGGTTCCACCGGGATATAGCGGGCACCGGCTCGGGCGAACTCGTCGGCGAAGTAGCCGGGACCGCCGCCGACATCGAGGACGGTGGCGCCGGCGAGATCGCGGCCGGTGAGGTCGGCGTAGAAATCGGCGAGCAGATGAGCACTGTCGGTGGCGATACCGCCGTAGAAGCGCGCGGGATCGGTCTGTTCGAAACGGAAACTGTGCAGCAGGCGCAGTGACCGGCGCACCGAGGCGCGACGCGCGAAGCGGAAACGCCTCGGCACCGACCGGGCCGGGGAGCCGGCGGAACCGGGCCGGGGCATGGTATCGGCGTCGCCGCCCGTCTCGGGCGAAATCCGGTCCACAGCTGATTCCTCGGCGTCGAGCACGATGCCGAGTTTCGCACATTGTGAACGATGACAGATTTCGCAGCCGGTAAACCCCGCCGCGAGGTCTTCGATACCGAATGGACACGCAGGTGGGCGACTTGCCGGACATGCTCGAGCGTTAAGGTGTACCGCGATGCCCATGTCCCGTGCGCGGGACCCGAGCCCACCGGAGAATCCCCACGTGCGCGAAGTCCTCCTGCTCTGCTGGCGTGATACCGGTCATCCACAGGGCGGCGGTAGCGAGCGGTACCTGGAACAGGTCGGCGCGCACCTCGCCGCCCGCGGTGTGAAGGTGACGCTGCGTACCGCCCGCTACCGGGGTGCGCCCAAACGGGAGTGGATCGACGGTATCGAGATCAGCCGGGGTGGGGGCCGGTTCTCGGTGTATCCGCGCGCGCTGGCCGCCATCGCGCTGGGCCGGTGCGGTATCGGTCCGCTGCGCGGCATCCGCCCCGAGGCCGTGATCGACACACAGAACGGCATCCCTTTCTTCGCCCGGCTGGTCTCCGGTGTGCCCTCGGTGGTGCTGGTCCATCACGGGCACCGGGAGCAGTGGCCGGTGGCCGGTGCGCTCGTCGGCCGGATCGGCTGGTGGATCGAATCGGTGCTCTCGCCCCGGGTGCACCGCGCCGACCAGTACCTCACCGTCTCCCTGCCCTCGGCCGAGGAACTGGCGACGCTCGGCGTCGACCGATCCCGGATCGCGGTGGTCCGTAATGGGGCGGAACCGGTCCCCGCGCACGTGCCGACGGGTAGCGCGGTCGTCCGTTCGGCCGAACCCCGCGTGGTGGTGCTGTCGCGGCTCGTCCCGCACAAGCAGATCGAGGACGCGCTCACCGCTGTCGCCCGGTTGCGCTCCCGGATCCCCGAGGTGCGGCTGGACGTGATCGGCGGCGGCTGGTGGGCGGACAAACTGCGGGATCAGGCCGCTGCCCTCGATATCGCCGACGCGGTGACCTTCCACGGCCACGTCGACGAGGGCCGTAAACACGAGCTGCTTGCCCGCGCCTGGGTGCACGTCCTGCCCTCCCGTAAAGAGGGCTGGGGGCTGGCGGTTATCGAGGCAGCCCAGCACGGCGTGCCCACTGTCGGTTACCGCTCGTCGCGCGGCCTCACCGATTCCATCGTCGACGGCGTGACCGGGGTGCTGGCCGACGACGTCGATCAGCTGGCTGCCACGGTCGGCGAACTACTGGACGACGCGACCGCGCGCACGATCATGGGCGAGAAGGCCCGGGCCCGGGCGCGTGAGTTCTCCTGGGAGCACACCGCCTCGGGGGTGCACCGGGTATTGGCAGCCGCCGCGGCGGGGCAGCGTGTCAGCGGACTGATCTCCCCGGGGGAGGACGTGGCTGCCGAGCCGCGCGCCGAACTCCCGGCCGGCGCCTGAGGGTACGCCGCCCCCGGCACCCGGGCAATCGTTGCCGGCCGTGCCGAGCTGCCTGCATCCGGTCGCGATTCCCGGCCTGCCGCATTTCGGCCTCGACGTACGAGCCGGTCGGGGTTCCACGCCTCGGCGCACCCGCCCGGTGTTCTCGACTGCGCTACGGTACCGGCAACCTGACCTCAGCTCCCGGCTTTGCGTACCACGAACCCGGAGGCCCGGACGGCGAGCGGTGTCACCAGCAGTAGCGCCCACAGGATGTGCGCGGCCACCACCGGCGATCGGTGTTCGGGCGCGGGCCGCGGCCGGACGTCCGGGACCCGGTACAGCGCCAGTTCGCCGGTGCTGTGGACCGGCGCCAACTGCGCCAGCGTCGCCGCGGAGTTCCCGAGCGGGCCGGGGGTATCCCGTTCGACGAGCACCCAGCCGACACCGAGCTGTGCCAGTTCGTCCGCCGGCCCGCCGTCGAGGAGCAGGTTCTCCACGGTCCGCGCCCGGGCGCCCTCGCCGGTCACCGTCGCACCGCGGACGGGCAACGCCCCGGTCTGCAGGACGTCGCGGGGCAACAGCCGCGGCGCCGGGTCCAGCACCGGAGCCGATCCGGTGTAGGGGAAGCGGCGGAACATCCCGCCCGGCAGTACGGCGATATCGCCGGGTCCGTCGACGCGCTCGGCGATCTCCTGCCAGGAGGACGGATACTCGATCGTCCGCAGTTGCCCGCCGACACCCCAGCCGAGGTCGATCAGCGGCAGGGCCAGTACCCCGATGAACAGCGCGGCCAGACCCGGCGACCAGCGGGCCGGGTCACCGTGGTCATCGGCGGAGTCCGGCCGCTCGTCGCCCGGGGTGCCCGCCCTCGCGCTGATGCGTCCGAGGCAGGCGGCGGCCGCGCACAGCGCGTAGCCGGGAGCGGCCAGCGCCACGTACTTCTGGGTGTCGCGCAGCAGTCCCGCACCGGGTACTTCGACGACCAGCCATTCCATCACCGTGAGCCCCGCGGGAGTGGCCGCGAGCGCCGGGACCAGTACGGCCGCGACGGCCAGGACCAGCAGGATCCGGCGGGTCCGGGTGCGGTCGGGGTCCGCGTCGGGCGCCGCGACCCGCCGGACCCCGAGCAACACCACCGCGAGCAGCAGGATCGTCGCGACGGCGGCCAGCGGAGTCGTCCGCGAGACCGGTACCGCCTCGGCGTTCCAGATACCGCCCAGTCCGGCCAGGCTGCCCACCGTGGCGAGCCAGGGTTCCGCGCGGGCGGCGAAAGCGGTGACGCCCGCGGGGTCGGAGGGTTCGGCCGCGACCCCGGAGACGGCGGTGGCCACCAGCCACGGGGCGCAGGCCAGGAGCGCGAGAGCTGTCACCCCGGGCGCGCGCCGCCATCCGGCCACGGTCACCGCGACCACGGTGGCGAGCAGGGCGCCGGTGGGGGTCAGGCCCGCGGCGGCGAGGCAGCCGGCCAGTACCGTCCAGTCCCGGAACCGATCGAACCGGGTCCGGCCGGCGGCGGTGCGCAGCCGTAGTGCGGCCAGAGCCGTCCAGGGCAGCGCGGCGTAGCCCGTGAGCAGGCTCCAGTGCCCTTGGAGGAGCCGCTCGGCGATATAGGGGTTCCAGACGACGAGAGTGGTCGCCACCAACTGCGCGGCGAGCGGGGCACCGAGCAACTCCCGGACGAGCACCGCGGCGCCGTACCCGGCGGCCCAGAGGGCGGCCAGCAGGACGACCTTCACCAGCAACCCGCCGTCGATCAGCGGAGACAGCCCGGCGAGCAAGGCGTCCTGGGGTACGGCCCGCGGGGCCGCGTCGCCCAGACCCAGCGCGGCGTCGGTGGGATAGGAGCGCGGTGTGCTCACGGCGTCGCGGAGCAGCAGGTATCCGGGGCGCAGCAGGGGCGCGGTGATCAGCAGGGTGAGCAGCAGGCTGTAACCGGCCGGGAGCAGACGCGTCCACCGGCCTGTTCGTTGCGCACTCACGGCCAGTCACCCTACGTTCGCCGGCCGCGGCGGGGCGGACCGGTATGGACGCCGGGCCGGGTGGGACACTTGCGCACGTGCAGTCCGTTCGCCGTCTCCCCGCCGTGGCGGACATGACCCTGGTGACCGCGGGGGCGATGATCGCGAATATCGCGAGCTATCTGCTGCAACTGCTGGCCGGACGCTGGCTCGGCGTGTCCGGGTACAGCGAGTTCGCCAGCCTGCTCGCCGTGCAGCTGCTGTGCGCGGTACCCGCGCTGGCCCTGCAGAACGTGGTCGCACGCGAACTCGTGCACGGTGCCGATATCGCCGCGCTGCGGGCGCTGCGCCGGCGGTGCGCGCTGCTGGTGGCCGCGGCCGTCGTGGTGCTGGTTCCGGTGGTGAGTGCGCTGCTCGAGGTCGGTATCGCGGCGTCGGCGGCGGCACTGGGATCGGCGCCCGCGCTGGTGGTGCTGGCCGGGGATCAAGGGGTGCTGCAGGGGTCGCGCCGGTTCCGTGGCCTGGCGGTGGTGCTCGGTGTCACCGGTATCGCCAAGGTGGTTCCGGCGCTGGTGGTGCTCGCCTGCGGCGGCGGCGCGACCCCGGCGCTGTGGGCGGCCGCCGGCGGTATCGCCGCTGCCGCGGGATACGCCCGGGTGGTGGCGGGCAGCGGCCGGCCGGTGGTTCGGGCGGATGGGTCGGTGGGTGGTCCCGCCGCGGTACCGGTCGGGACGCCCGGTGTGGCCGGTGGGTTCGCCGGGGTGTTCGCGGTTCTGCAGGCCGCGCAGGTGCAGGCGGCGTTGATGGCGCTGTCCTCCGCGGATCTCATCGTGGTCCGCATAGTGCTGGACGAACCCGACGCCAGCCGCTACGCGCTGGGCACGATCGCCACCAAGGTCGCGTTCTGGTTACCGCAGGCGGTCGGGGTGGTGCTGTATCCGCGGATGGCGCAACCGGCCTCGTCCGGTTCGGCCGTGCGCTCGGCGCTCGCCGTTCTCTCCGGCATCGGGGTGGTCGCCGTGCTGGGCGCGGCGCTGGCCGCCCCGCTGGCGCCGGTTTTCGCGGGACAGGACTACGCGCCGATCGAGGGCCTGCTGTGGTTGTTCGCGCTGCACGGGGCGATTCTGGCGGTATTGCAGGGCGCGTTGCTGTCGGCCATCGCGGTGCAGCGGACGGCGCTGGCGGGGATCGCGTGGGCGGGTCTGGTCCTCGAGGTGGTGCTCGTGCTCACCCTGGCGAGCCGTGTCACCGGACTGATCGCCACGGTCGCCTCCGTGGCCACCGTGACCACGACTCTCGTCGCGGTACTGGTCATCCGGATGGCGGCGGGTCGCCGGGTTCCGGCTCCCGCCTGATCCCGGGCAGCGCCGCCAGCCCGACCGCGACCACCGCCACCAGGGCCGGGAACTGGACCCACAGCGAATCCCCCATATAACCGCCGGGCATCCGCCACGGGCCGGTGGACAGTGCGGCGGCCGAGACCGCCGTGCCCGCTCCGGCGACCACGGCGAGGGCGCGGCGCGGCAGCCGGGGTACGAATCGCACGGCCGCCAGGCCCGCGACGGTGAGGACCGTGCCCGTCACCCCGGCGATCACGGTGGCGGCGGCGATCAGGGCGAGTGCGGCCGGTATCCGCGGTGACCACACGTCCGGTGCCGCCGCCACCGGCTCGGTGCGGGGGCCGCGCGGCACGGCGAGGGCGATGAGGGGGAGCAGCAGCAGGAGGCCGAGGAGCAGCGCGAGCCGGTACCAGCTGTCGATCGGGAAGGAGACGGTCACCGGGCCGGTGGTATCGGCGGGCAGCACCCAGCCCTGCTGCCAGCCGTCGACCACGACCGGCCGCAGCTCGCGGCCGTCGGCGCTATGGGCCGACCAGCCGGTATTGGTACTCAGGGGCAGGGTCAGCAGGCGGGTGCCGGTGCTCGGGGCGGGGGTGGTGGGCCGGGTGTTCACCAGGCGCAGCCGGTCGACGAAGAACAGTTCCGTCGGCGCGACCAGTAGGTCGACGTCCCCGACGGGCAGCGAGACCGGTTGTACGACACCGGGGGCGGTGGCCGGGAACGCGGCCGTATCCTGCGGCGCGTCGGGGCACACCTGGGCGGGAACCGGGTCGCCGGAACGCAGTTCGCCCACGGTGGCCGTGACGCTGGTGTGGACCAGGCGGCCGCCGACCGCGATGGTCGGCCCGGCGTCGCAACCGACGGTCACCGGCCGGTCCGCCGGTGCGGGCGGCGGATACTGCGGGCCCAGGACCCCGATCTCGGCGAGACCGGGCGGCTGGGCCTGGTGATAGCCGAGCGCCGTCCGGTCCAGCACGGCTTCCCAGCTGCGGATGCTCAACTCGATCCGGTCGGTGACCGTGGGATGCAGGTCGATCCGGGAGACCTCGTCGGACTCCTCTATCTCCCGGACCTGCGGGCCGTCGCCCAGGTTCACGGTGACCGAGGTGGGCGCGGCGGGCAGGCCGCCCAGCGAAGGCGTCAATTCCAGGCCGGTCACCAGGGTCGGCGCCGGAAGTTCGATGATCAGCCCGGGTTTGGGCCCCAGGGTGTCGCGGACCGTGTCCTCCGGCGCCGTCCAGCTGGTGCGGGGGTCGCCGTCGGTGGCGGCGAACGCGGAACCGCGCAGATCACCCACATCGGAGGCGCCGCGTGCCACGGGGCGCGCCGGGTCGGTCAGCAGTGCCTCCAGCGCGGGACCCTGCCGCGGGCGGACCATGAGCCGCGGTTCGACGGTGGCCGGTGCCGGAACGGAGAGCGTCCGGCCGAACGGGCCCAGCTCTTCGGGCGCCAGCGCCAGGCCCTTACCGCAGCGGACCCGATCGGGACTGTCGAAACAGGCGCTGCGCCCGGGGAATTCCTGGCCCAGATCCCACCCGATGACCGTCGCGCCCGGAGGTGGGGGCGGGAGGACGGTTCGGTGCCGGATCTCCACCGGGACGCCGGCGTCGCGCACGGTGTAGTCCTCCAGCCCCAGTTCGCTGATCCCGAACTGGCCGCCGGTACTGCCGCGTTCGGTGCGGATGGCGGTGATCTTCACCCAGTCGGTGGAACCCACCGGCAGCGCGACCGAAACCGGTTCGCCCGGTTCGCTGATCCGGGCCGAGACGCTGCCGTTGTTGGTACGCACCTCCACCCATTTCACCGGATCGCCGATGGCGGCGGGGGTGGTGGTGAACCGCAGCAGACCGGAGGTGAACGGTGTGTCGAGTTCGAGCCGGATCCATTGGCCCAGGGCGTATTCGCCCGCGTTGCTGATCCAGGCGGTCGCCGGGTCGCCGTCCACGGCGGCGGCGGTCGAGTTGCCGGGGGCGGCGCCGCCGATCTGTGTCGCGTCGGCCGCCGAACTCGACGCGGTGATGGTGGCCCCGGTCCAGCCGCCCTGCACCAGTTCGGCGCCCGGTACGGCGTAGTCGGGGACCAGGTTGTGGGTGTGGCGGGCGTCGCCGGGGGCACGCAGCGCGGAGTTGTGGTTGTCCACCCTGCCGAAATCGGTTTCCCGGTTCATCGGGGTATCGGTCACCGTCACCGGGCCCACCGGCAGGCCCGCGGCCGCGGCGTCGGCGGCCAGCAGGGTGGGTTCGTGCGAGGTCGCGGGGTCGCGATGCAGTCTTTCCAGGACCTCCGGCCCGCCCTGGACCACCGGTACCGATTCGAGCGGCACGGTGTACGCGCCGGGGAACCGCTCCGGTGCCCCGGTCCCGCCGCGCACCTCGGCGGGGGTGCCCGGGGCCGGGGTGTCGACCCGATAGATCTCCACCGCGGGATAGTCGGGCCGTAGATCCGCGTCGACCACGAAATCGTCGCGGCCGGAATCGTTTTCCACCGGCTTCCCGAATTCGGCGACCTTGTGCAGCCCCGGTGACCCCTCCACCGCGTTGTGCGCCAGCAGCGGGCGGGTGGAACGGGAGGTATCCGGATCGAGATCGTTGCGCAGGACCAGCACTCCGATGCCCTGTCCGCGCAGTGCGGCGGCCAGGCCGTCGGAGGGCCGGCCGTCGGCGATCAGCCGCTGTATCGAATCCATCGCCCGGATCGTGCCGGGCGGATTCAACGGGACCGCGTCCCGTACCGCCCACGGTGTCTCGGCGAGTGCCTGGAGGGGTTCGTCCCGGGTCAGGCCCCACACCTGGCTGCCGAAGGGGGCGCCGGGGACCACCAGCGCACGGGTGTCGGCGGCGTTCGCACGCAACCAGTCCGCGGTCTGCTGCCAGTAGGCGGGGACCGCGTCGTAGGCGCCGCGGGGGGCGAGTTTCCCGGTCCAGGCCAGGGAACTGGACAGCGCGAGCGCCGCGAGGACCAGCATGGCGACCGCGACCCGGCGGTCGCGGTGCGGGTTGGTGAACGCCGCCCGCCACACCTGCGGCCGGGCCGAGGCCGGCAGCGGTACCCGGGCCAGCAATTGGGCGATGCCCAGCACCAGCGGCAGCCGGATGAGCGGTTCGAGTTTGTGCACATTGCGCAGCGGTGCGCCGCCGGAGTCGAGGAAGACGCGGATGGGTTCGGCGAACGGCCCGCCCAGCTGTCCCACATAACCCGCGCAGATACCGGTCAGCCCGACGCACAGGATCAGCACCAGCCGCCCGCGGGCCGGCATGGACCGTAGTGCCAGCCCGGCCATCCCTGCCGCGGCGATCAGCCCGGTGGCCAGCACCGCGGCGGGCTGGGTGACCAGGACCGCGCCCGCGATCCGTTCCGGGGAGACGAACGGTGTCCAGCTGTCGGTGCCGCGCAGGACCTCGCCCAGTGACGCCCACTGGGTGGTGACCCCGGCGGATTCGATGTAGTCGAGGAACGGCGGGCTCACCCGGCCCAGTAGCAGGAGCGGTACCGCCCACCAGGCCACCGCCAGGACCAGCAGCGGCACCCAGCTCAGCGTGAACCGCCACCATGCGCGGTTGGGCCGCAAACTGGCCCACCACAGCAGCGCGGGCAGGAATGCGGCCACGGTGGCGATGGCGTTCACCGCTCCCATCAGCGCCAGCGCCATCGCGCTGCCCGCCGGGGACCGCGCGCCGCCGCGCCGATGCCTGCGGTAGGCGGTGCCCAGCGCGGCGGGTGCGAGCAGGACCCACGGCGCCAGCATCATGGGCAGGGTTTCCGAGGAGATCGAGCCGACGGTGGTCAGCACCCGGGGGGACAGGGCGTAGGCGGCGGCCGCGATCACCCGTGATCCGCGGCTGCCGATCCCGAGGGTTTCGCAGAGTTTGACCACCCCCCAGAAACCCGCGAGCAGCAGCAGCGCCCACCAGATCCGCTGGGTGACCCAGGCGGGCAGGTGCAGCACGTCACCGAGTGCGAAGAACGCGCCGTGCGGGAAGAAGTAACCGTAGGCCTGGTTCTGGACCTGGCCCATCGGCGCCTGGCTGCTCCACAGATGGGCGGCACGGGCGAGGAAACCGAGCGGATTCTCGGCGAGATCGTATTTGGTGTCGGCGGCGGTGAGGCCGGGGGCCTGCAGGAAGGTCAGCAGGAAAGCGGCGAACGCGGTGCCGAGGAACCAGCGGCGGCCCAGTTCATCGGCGGGCGCCGCATCGAGGGTGGAGCGGGGGGCCGCGTCGGCAGGTTCGACGGGATCGGACTGGACGGGCACCGTGGGTCAGACGTTCGCCGTCCCCGCCGACAGGCTCCGGCGGGGACGGGACGAGATCGGGCCGGGTCTCAGCGCTTGCCGTATTCGACGCTGTTCAGCAGCGAGCTGTCCGCGTTACCGCTTCGGTCGACTTCCGGCCGGCTGTCCTGCTGCAGCGCGGCGGTGATGGCGAAGACCGCGATGGCGCCCAGCAGGGCGCCGCCGACCGCACTCGCAACACCGGGAACAGCAAACTTCATCGCAGCACTCCAAACTCCGAAGCAGGCAGATATCTGGGCCAACCTAGCAGGACCGGCCGGGCCCGGGTAGGCACCGTCGGGCGTTTCACCCTAACGGTTGCCGCCGGCCGGGCCCGATCGCGGTCCGTGCCGGCCCGCGGCGGCCCTGCCTCCGGACGCCTCCGGCTCATTCGTTGTCGGGTGGTACGGCGCAGTCGAGGGCGCCGAGCAGGGTGCGCAGTTTGGCCGTGGTCTCGGCCAGTTCGGCGGCGGGTTCGGAGGCCGCGACGATGCCGCCGCCGGCGTGGGCTCGCAACTCGCGGCCGCCCGCGGCCAGTTCCGCGCTGCGGATGGCGACCACCCAGGTCCCGTCGCCGTCGGCGGTGCACCAGCCGACCGCGCCGCCGTAGAACCCGCGGTCCTCCTCGTGGGTGGTGAGGTATTCGAGCGCGTCGGCGGTCGGGGTACCGCAGACCGCCGGGGTGGGGTGCAGCAGCAGCGCCAGTTCGAGGGCACTGGGCGCCGGCGCCCGCAGCACGCCGTGGATCGGCGTCCCGAGATGCCACACATCGTGGGTGGCGACCAGTCGCGGCCGTTCGGGCACCGACAGACCGATGCATACGGGGGACAGTCGTTCGGTGATCCAGTCGACCACGAACGCGTGTTCGGCGTGGTTCTTCGCGCTCGCCGCCAGCAGATCGGCCTGCGCGGAATCGGCCCCCTGGTGCGGGAGCCGGGGCAGTGTGCCGGCCAGCGGGTACAGCTCGATGGCCGTGCCGCGGCGATGGATCAGGAGTTCCGGGCTCGCGCCGATGAGCGTCGCGCCGGTACGGCCGGCGGGGGTGAGATCGACCGCGAAGACATTCGCCCGCGGGTTCCGCGTCAGCAGATACGCGGCGAGCAGCTCGGGGTCCAGCGCGGCCGCCGCGGTGGCGCGTACGGAGCGGGCCGCCACCACTTTGCGCAGGCGAGGGGTGGGTTCGTTCAGTAGTTCCACCAGTCGCGCGACCCGCGCGCGGTGCTCGGCCGGCCCCGGCGTCTGCTCCACCACTTCGACACGCGGCAGCTCCGGGAGCGCGGCCGGGCGCCACGGGCCCGCGGTGTGCAGCAGTTCGCCCGGCTCGACCAGCGCGGCCGGGCGTCGTGGATCGAACGGTAGCGCCCCGGCGATCGCCGCGGCGGTGCCCTCGCGCAGGGCGGCCGCGGCCTGCCATGGATCGCGGTGCACCGTGCGCACACCGGTGCCGCGCACCACGCTGTCGGGGCGTGCCAGCAGGAACCCGGTCATGATCCGACCGTAACCACGCCCGCGGCGCCCCTATTTCGCGGCGTGGTCGTCGTGGCCGGTTTTCCGCGCGCTGGCCGGTTGCACCGGGGGAACCAGGAAGACGGGGCGGTGGCAGTGTTTGAGCACGGCGTCGGCCACGCTGCTGTGCACCAGCGCGCGCAACCCGGTCGCCCCCCGGGTGCCCGCGACGATGATGTCGACATCGAGTTCGTCGGCGACCTCCACGACCGCCTGCCAGGCACTGGCGGCGTATTCCTGGGTGCGCGCCTCGGCGTTCAGCCCCGCGAGCGCGGCCAGGTGCACGCCTTCGGCATTGATATCGCGGGCGGTGGCGTAGGCGATGTCCTCGAGTTCCTCGTCGGGCACCCATTCCGGTTGGACCATCCCGGAGATCCCCGAGATGCGGGCGGCCTGGCGGACCATCGGCTCCCAGGCGGTCAGGACCACCGCGCGGTCGGCGGCGACGAAACGTCCGGCGTATTCGATCGCGCGTTTGGCGTGTTCGGAACCGTCGTAGGCGATGAGCATCAGATCGCAGGGCATCATTGCTCCTCCGGGACGTACTCCTGACCGGTGTTACCAGATTACCTCTGTCCGGAAGCCGATCCGAAGTGTCGCGGTCGCGCGGCGCGGACTACCGTCGAACGATGCGGAAGATACCGTTGGTCCTGCTCGCGGTGCTCGCCGCGCTCCTCACCGGCTGTTCCGGCTCCGAGAACGGCGGCTCCGGTCCCGGCACCACCGCGACCCCGGGCGCCGGTACGAGCCCCGAGGGCGCGACCGGTGACGTGGCCGGCCCGACCACTACCGAAGGCGACTGCGCCGCCCGGTACCTGGCGCAGTTCAGCACCCGGGAGAAGCTCGCGCAGCTGCTCACCGTCGGGGTGACCGGTACCGACGACGCGCTCGCCGTGGTACGCGACCATCAGGTCGGCGGAATCTTCGTCGGCAGCTGGACCGATCTGTCGATGCTCACCGACGGCGGGCTCGCGCAGGTGGCGGCCGCGGCGAAAGTGCCGCTCATGGTGACCACCGACGAGGAGGGCGGCCGGGTGTCGCGCCTCGAGGATCTCATCGGCACCGCGCCCTCGGCCCGGGTCACCGCCCAGACCATGACGCCCGACGAGTTCTACACCGCGACCCTGGACCGTGCGCGGGCCATGCAGGACTTGGGGATCACGGTGGATTTCGCCCCCGATATCGATGTGAGTTCCCAGCCCGACGATTCGGTGATCGGTGACCGCTCGTTCTCCGACGACCCGGCCGTGGTCACCGAATACGCCGACGCCTATATCCGGGCCATGCACGAGGTCGGTCTCGGGACGGTGCTCAAGCATTTCCCGGGCCACGGTTCCAGTACCGGCGATTCCCATCTCGGCGCCGTGCAGGTGCCGCCGCTGTCGGAACTGAGCACCAGCGACCTGGTGCCGTTCCGTGAGCTGATCGATACGGGTTCGGCGGTCATGGTCGGCCATCTCGACGTTCCCGGGCTGACCACCCCGGGCGTCCCGGCCAGTATCAGCCCGGAGGTGATGACGCTGCTGCGCGAGGGTTCCGGGTACGGGGCGGCGCCCTTCGACGGCGTGATCTTCACCGACGATCTCAGCGGTATGGCCGCGATCACCGAACGGCTGTCCATCGAGCAGGCGGTGGAGGCCGCGCTCGTAGCCGGCGCGGACAATGCGCTCTGGATCAGTACCGATGCCGTGGGCCAGGTGCTCGATCAGCTGGAGCAGGCGGTGGCGGCCGGCCGGTTGCCGATGGAGCGGGTGGACGCCTCGGTGCTGCGGATGGCCGACTACAAGCGGGTCCCCCGCACCTGCTGACGGGCCCGGGCCGGGCCACGGGTCCGGCCCCGGAATGACCGGCCGGGGTTCCCGGCCGCCTACCGGAAGAACACCGGCGCGCGGGTATCGCGGCCGGTGGTTCCGGTCCTGGGGAACTTACTTTGGAGTAATATAATGGGCTCACTGCGGTAGGAGACGTGATGGCGGGCGGTACGAAAAGGCTTCCGAGAGCGGTGCGCGAGCAGCAGATGCTCGATGCCGCGGTCGAGGTCTTCTCGCGCAAGGGCTTCCACGAAACCTCCATGGACGCCATCGCCGCCGAAGCCGAGATCTCCAAGCCGATGCTGTACCTCTACTACGGCTCCAAGGACGAACTGTTCCGCGCCTGTATCCAGCGGGAGGGCCTGCGCTTCCTCGAATCGGTCGCACCCGCCGGCAACCCGCTGCTCAGCCCACACGAGCAATTGCGCACCGCGCTCGAGGGTTTCCTCGGTTTCGTCGATGCCCATCGCAACTCCTGGCAGGTCCTCTATCGCCAGGCGCTCGGGCAGCAGGCCTTCGCCTCGGAGATCGAGAACGCCCGGGAGCGGGTCATCGAGCTGACCGCCAAGCTGCTGGAGTCCAGCGCCAAACACGCCGAGCCCGGGACCAACTTCGATATCGTCGCCGTCGCGGTGATCGGCGCGGGGGAGGCCATCGCCGATTCCGTCGCCGCCGGCCGCATCGAGGTGGCCGAGGCCGTGGATCTGCTCGACGCGCTGGCCTGGCGCGGTCTGGCCGGCCGCAAACCCGGTGCGGCGGACGCCGCGGAAACGGGCGAGATGCCCGAATAGTTCGTATCGCCCGCTCAGTGGCGCTTTCCCGGTTGCGCGGGGCCCGCGCGCTCCGTATTTTCGATGCGCGCAACGGATGTCGCGGAGGACGCATCCGGCCGGGAGGGCACAGTGTTCGGAATGTTGCGGCCGTGCCGGCACGGCGCCGCGAAATACGGGGTGGACCCACAGCTCTGGCAGGCCCATATGTGCGGCCTGTGCCTGGGACTGCGCGACGGGCACGGACAGCTGGCCCGGAGTGCGACCAATACCGACGCGGTAGTGCTCGCGGTGCTGACCGAGGCCCAGGCCGCGGCACCCGCCGCGCGCCGCACCGCCGGACCGTGCCCGTTGCGCGGAATGCGCACCGCACGGGTTCCCGTCGGCGCCTCGGCGCCGGTCCAGCTCGCCGCCACGGCATCCCTGCTGCTCGGCTCCGCCAAGGTCGCCGACCATATCGACGACGGCGACACCCGCCCCCGGCTGCACCGTCCCATGCGGCGGATCGCGACCGGCTGGTCGGCGGGCGCCCACGCCCGGGCCGCGGCCATCGGTTTGGATATCGCTCCGCTGGTGGCGGCCATCGAGGCCCAGGCGGGCGCCGAACGCCGGGTCGCCGCCGGGGCCGGTCCGGCGGGCGCGGCCGCCCTCGACGAACTGACCCGCGCCAGCCGTCGCTGCGCCGCGGAGTTCTTCGCCCATACCGCGGTATTGGCCGATCGCCCGGAGAATGTGGCGGCGTTGCGCACCGCGGGAGACGAGTTCGGCCGGATCGCGCATCTGGCCGACGCGCTCACCGACTATCACGCCGACGCCGCCGCGGATCGTTTCAACCCGCTCACCGCCACCGGCACCACGCGGGCCGAGGCCTACGCGCTCGTCCGGGAATCCCATCGTTCGTTGCGGTCGTCGCTGGGGACCGCCGGCCTGAGCGGTCTGCCGACGCTGCGCTGGGCGCTACTCGATCCGCTCACCACCGCACTGCGCCGGCTCGGCCGCACCATCGCGCCGCCGCCTACCGCGTCCGCCGGGAAGAACCTGGTCGGCGTCCACCCCACCGGCCCGCAGCGGCCGAGGGTCGCCGAGTCGAGCCGGCTGATCTGCACCCAGTACTGCACCGGTTACGCCTGCTGCGCCGAGCACACCCGGCCGTGCAGCGGCGAACGGAAGGAGTCCTGGGTCGGGCGGGGATGTACCTGCGACGACTGCAGCAGCTGCTGTGACTGCTGCAGCTGCTGCAAGGACTGCGGCAGCTGTTGCGGTGACGGTTGCTGCTGCGACGGCTGCGGTTGCGACTGCTGAGCCGGCGGATCACGCTTTCGCGGCGGGCGGCCGGTCCCGCCGCCGCGCCCACTGCCGGCACGGCTCCTCCACCAGGGCGTGACTCGCCGCGGCGATCGGCAGTGTGAACGCCACCGTCAGTACCAGCACCACCCCGAAATTGCCGTTGAACGGCAGGATGCCGAATACCGGGAAGATCACCGACAGCACGGCGAGATGCCAGATGAAGATCCCGTAGGACCAGCGTCCGGCCATCGCGACCGGCGCCGCGGTCAGCCAGCGATGCGGTTTGTCCGGCGGTCCCAGCACCAGCGGCGCCAGCAGGGCGAATCCGATCACCGCGCCGAGGCCCATCTTCGCGGCGTACTGCCAGGGTTCGGCCCGGGTCAGCCCCGCGACTCCGCCCAGGCGGGTCGCCGACGCCACGAACGCGGCGGCGGCGATCGCCCACATCAACCACTGGTTGCCCAGCAGGCGCGCGCGGCGCCGATCGTCGCAGGTCAGCTCGGCGAGCAGCATCCCGCCCGCGAACCACGGGATATAGGCGGGCAACCAGTTGTCGGCGTGGATGGCATCCGGGGTCGGTACCGGGAGGAAGTTCCAGCCGAGGAAGACCAGCCCGAGCGTCAGAACGGCCGGTACCCGGGCCGCGGCCGCGCGGCCCCGCAACCCGTGCAGCAGCCAGGCCAGCAGCGGCAGCGCTATATAGAAGGCCACCTCGACCGACAGACTCCACATCTGGGTGAGCCCGTCGGTCAGCGTGAGCGGTACGAAAACCTGGAGGAGCAGCAGGTTGGAGATCCACACCTGCAGCCCGGCGGTACCGGCGGCGGCCGGGACCAGGATCAGTACAGCGCACACCACGAGCCAGTAGGCGGGAACGATCCGGGCCACCCGGTGACGCAGGTAGTAGCCGAGACCGGGGGCGTCGCCGAGGCCGCGGGCGGTGAGCGCGTGCGGGCGCCACAGCAGGAAACCGGACAGCGCGAAGAACACCGCGACCGCCATATCGAAGCGTTCCAGCAGGCGGCCGAGCGCGGGAATACCGGTGGCACCCGTCTGGAAGGCGACATGGGTGAGCAGTACGCCCAGGGCGGCCAGGCCGCGCATACCCTCGAGCGCGGGAAGAAAGCCCCGCTGACGCCCGGCGGGTACCGGCGACGTGCCCACGGAAGCCGGGCAGCGACCGGCTGTGGCCCGGCGTTCGGCCTGTTCGGCGGGGGGCCAGGGGCCGGTATCGGTGGTCGGGGTGGTCGTCATCGGGTACCAGTCTGCCGGGCCGTCTGCGCTCGTAGGAAGCCGGTATTTCACAATGCGGGTTAGACTCCCCCCGTTTTCGGTCGGATTCCGGCCTCGCCAACCCCTGGGTAACCTCCAGGCTGTTAGTGTCAGGGCTCACGAGTGCCGCGGCGCCCCGCTGTACCCGCGGAACGACCTGTGTTCTACGACGAGGAGAGTTTGCATGGCACTGAGTGCCGGAACCAGAAGGACGGTTGCCTGCGTGCTCGTGGGTCTCGGCGCGTTGCTTATCGTCGCCGCGCTGATGATCCCCACCTACACCGTCAGCAAGATGGCCAAGACTCCTCTCGACCTCGAGATCACCACCGTCGCGCTCAACCAGAAAGACCAGGAGAGCCTGGTCCTGGATTCCTCGTCGCTGACGGCCGAGGGGCGCTCGGCCGAGGTCAACAAGAATGTACCGCTGGTCTCCCAGCGGTTCCTCACCGTCGAGGACCCCTCCGATGCCGACGAGATGACCATCCAGGCCGGTAACACCCTGCGCCGGATCGACAAATCCGGCGACACCGGCGTGCTGACCGCCTACGTCGACCGGGTCACCATCGACCGCAAGACCGGTGAGCCGGTGGCCGCCGACCCCAACGGGTCGATCGCGATCACCACGAACTCCAAGGGTGAGGCGCTCGCGGATCCGGTGCAGCACACGGGTCTGCAGTACCGGTTCCCGATCGGCACCGAGCAGAAGACCTACCCGTACTTCGACGTGCTCGCCCGGACCACCACCGACATGGTGTTCCAGGAAGAGACCGAGATCAACGGCACCAAGGTCTACCACTTCCGGCAGCAGGTCCCGGTGACCAAGCTGGCCGACGTCTCCAAGGCGCCGACCAACAAGCTGGAACTGCCCGCCGCCAAGTGGGGCGTCGAGGGCGGCGAGGAACCGGTCACCATGTACCGCTTCTACGGCAACACCCGCGACGTCTGGGTCGAGCCGGAGACCGGCACCATTGTCAAGGGCGCCGAACA
>NZ_JBKOOL010000115.1:0-18525 GCF_046764065.1 Nocardia sp. NPDC002869 | reverse complement strand
GCGGTGACGGCGAGGTAGGTGTGGGCGAGCATGGCGAGGGTGATGTGGCGGTACCAGGCGTCGTAGCGGCGGACCTGGTAGTGGTCGAGGCCGATCTCGGTTTTCGCGGTCTGGAAGCAGTCCTCGATGGCCCAGCGGGTGCCGGCGACCCGGATGAGGGTGTCGTCGCTGGTGCCGGTGGGTGCGCAGCACATGTAGTAGGCGATCTCGAACTCGCCTTTGCTGTTCGGTGTCAAGGCTCGCCGTGCGAGTAACCACCGGCTCCAACCCGCGGCGGTCGTCCATTCGTAGACCGGCAGCGAGGCTACCGCCCAGTCGAACATGCGCGGCCCCTTCGCACCCTCACCGCAGCTCAGACGCTTCCACGCCTCCGGCGGTGCCTGCGCGACGAGATGGTCGGCACGAGTGCAGCCCGCGGTGATCGGGATGGTCTGACTGCGCGGCACCGCTACCACGTACCCGATGTGGCGGGTTTCGAGCCAGGTCCGGAACTTGTAGTCGCCGCCGTAGGCCTCGTCCGCGGTGACCCAGCGGGCCGGGACCCCGCCGTCCAGTGCTCGGGCGAGCATCTTCTCGGCGAGGGTTGCCTTGGTGGCGAACTCCACGCTATCGGGAATGTTCGCCTCACGGCAGCGGGCGCGGTCGGAGGTCCACGACTTCGGTAGATACAGTTCCCGATCGATCAGCGTGCGACCTTTGCTGGTAGCGTAGGCGCAGAAGACACCCAGCTGGCAGTTCTCGATTCTTCCAGCTGTGCCCGAGTATTGCCGTTGCACCCCAGCTGATTTCACGCCCTTCTTGAGGAACCCGGTTTCGTCGACGATCAACACGCCATCGGGATCACCGAGGTGCTCTACCGCGTAGGCGCACACATCATCGCGCACCCCGTCCGCGTCCCACGCGGCCTTGTTCAACAGCCGCTGCATCCCATCCGGAGTCAGATCCCCGGCCGCTTCCGCAAGCGTCCAGCCATTCTTCCCCGCCAACGGCGCCAACAGGCCCCGCACATACATCCGCGCCCGCAACCGCGGCTCCGCACGATAGAAACGCCCCGCAACCAGCCCAAACAGATCATCCAGCCCGGCTACCCACTCGGCCAGGTCCTCACTGATCGACACGACGAAAGACTATACCGCACAACATAACCAAGTGCGGCTGGAGTACTAGTACTCCAGCCGCACTTGGTGCGGCTGGAGTACTAGGCTTCGAATGGGGGTTCTCGAGTAGGCGTTGAAAGCACAGGGCCGCTCCCACCAGGATGCGCAACGCGTCTCGAGCCGATTCGAGTGCAGTATGAACCATTCCTATGCCCGTCGCACGCCGCCTTTCGCCTCCGCGCCGTGGCGGTCGCCCCGTGATCAGCTGAGTTTCCGGGTCCGCCGCCGTGGCGACATAGTCCTGCTGGCAGTACGTGGGCAGGCGGATGCCTTTACGCTGGCGCTGTGGCGCCAGCAGGTACGTGCCGCCGCGGATACGGTGGCCGGGCCTCAGGGCGCGCTCGTCGTCGACGCCACCCGACTCGATTTCCTGTCGGTGCGCAGCCTCGCGGCGCTGTCCGACGAAGCGCAGGAGTACCGGCGGGAAGGCATCGAGATCTTCCTGGTCACCGCCGAACCGGCCATCGCCCGGATCGCCCGCGCCGACACTCGCACCGCGCTGCTACCGGTGCGCTCGACGGTGGTGAGCGCGCTGACAGCCGTTCATCTCCGGGACCGGACACCGGATGTGGTTTCGGCGGACGGCGCGGGCCCGCGGGGTTCCGACGAGCGCGTCACCGCCGGAAATACGCCCCCGGGGTCAGCGCCGCACCTCGGAGGGCAGCGGGTGGTCGAGGTCCAGCGCCGGTAGTCCGTCGATGCTGTGACCGTTGTCCCCGGCGATCCGGCGCGCGTACTTCTCGTCGGGTGGGCGGGCGTGGTGTGCGTCGAGTACCGGCCGGCGCCTGCGCTTCGATGAACTGTTGCAGCGGCCCGTCCAGATGCGAAAACTCCTTGGCCATGGCTTCCGCACCGTCGATGGGCCGTACAGAGTATCGACGACACCGGCGGCCGTGAGGTGAGAAACCTCTCGGTCACGACCCATCCCCGGGTACGGTGCGCCGAGCCGATGATCCGCGGTGCCATAGTGGCCGGCGGCGCGGCACCCGGTCGGGATCGGCTTCGATCACCCGCGCATTCTGCGGGCCACCCGGTCACGCTCCTCGGCGATCGCGCGGCGGCGGGCGATCATGGCCTCGGCCGGCGAGCCACCGCCGACGATCGCGTGGTGCACCGCTTCGATGTCCTCGATACCTTCTCGCGCGCCCACCCCCGCCGCGGGCGTGATGGCGTGGTCCGCGTCGCCGACCAGGATCACCGGGGCGACGGGCGCCGCCGCCGTCGCGAGCGCGACATTGCGCGCGTTGGAAACATGGACCTGTTCGGTGGCCGCGACCAGCGTCGCGGCCAGTTCCCGCACGGAGCGGGGCGCCGCCTCCACCACCGCGGCGGCCCAGTTCCGCACCGGCACGATCCCGGTATCGCCGACCGGCAGCGGTTCCCATGCGATACGCAGGAACCACAGCGCCGACTCGGCGCCCGGCCGCCAGATATGGCCGAAGGTGGCAGCCGCGCGGGCGCCGGAGGCCGACTCGGCGTCGAAGTGCAGGACGAACGGGTCGGTGGGGCATTCGACCGGTGTCGCGGTCATTCCGTAGACCACCACATCTCCCGCGTACTCCGGGGTCCGGCCGGGTTCGGTGCCCGCGCGCGCCACCGAGTCGATACCGTCGGCACCGATCACCAGATCCCGCGCGGTCACCGTGCGGTCGCCGATACGCAGGGTGGTGTGCCCGGTAGTGGCGTCGACCGCGACCTCGGCGACCGGGCTGCCGTAACTGATCTCGGCGCCCGCGTGTACCGCGAACCGTTTCAGCACGGCGATCAGATCGCTGCGCAACCAGAACCGGTGCCTCTCGCTGGGCCGCCGCCGCGTCACACCGTCATCGGGGGTGTATCGCAGTTCACTCAGCGGATACGAGGCCGCGTGCAGTTCCGCCTCCGGCACGCCCAGCGAGATGAGACTGCGGTGGCCCCGGCCGTCGAGAATCAGGAACGCTCCGCCGCCCCCGCCGTTGCGCTGCTCGTAGACCGTCACCGGCCGCCCGGCCCTCGACAGCGCGCCGGCCAGCGCGGTTCCGGCAATACCGCCTCCCAGGATGGTGATCATCGGATCTCCTTCGGCGAGTGAGCGCGCACGTAACCGATCGGTGGGCGACAAGCGACCACAGCCGCTCACCACTCGCGACGGTGTTCCGGGGCCGGTGAGGCACCCGCTCGCATCCGGCCGGTGGGCACTGCGGTCCCTGGTGCCCAACATACAAGACCGGCAACGCATCCGGTCTACTCGACGAGGTTCTCGCTCTTCAACCAGTCGTAGGCCACATCGGCGGGATCCTCGCCGTCGATATCGACCCGGCCGTTGAGGTCCTGCATCAGATCATCGGTGAGACGCTCGGAGATCGTGGCGAGCAACGGCGCCAGCTGCGGGTAGCGGTCGATGATCTCACCGCGCACGACCGCTGTGCCGCTGTAGGGCAGGAAGAATTTCCGGTCGTCGTCGAGCACGACCAGCTTCAGATTCTTCACCCGGCCGTCGGTGGTGTAGATCATGCCGAAATTGCAGGGTGCGCTCTTGGCTGTCGCCGTATAGACGACCCCGGCGTCCATCCGCGTGACATTGCCCGCCGGAACGCCGTTGGGGTCGTTGTAGGGAATCCCGTACTTCTGCAGCATCGGAATGAAACCGTCGGAGCGACTGAAGAATTCGTCGTCGACGCAGAAGGTCCGATCGCCGACGGGAAGCGCCGCGACCTCGGACAGCGATGTCACGCCCAGTCGTTCGGCGGTGGGAGTCGACGCGCCGAACGCGTAGGTGTCGTTGAAATTGGCCGGTGGCATCCATTCCAGGTCGTAGTCGCGCTTCTCGATATCGTGGACGCGCTGCCACAGTTCCTGAGGATCGGAGATGGTCTCGGTCTGGTTGTGGTAGTTGACCCATCCGGTGCCGGTGTACTCCCAGAGGATATCCGCGTCGCCGTTGAGCTGGGCCTGGCGGGAGGAGGCCGAACCCGGCGCCCCGGTGAGATCGGTGACCTGCGCGCCGGCGGCCGCGAGATAGGTCGCGGTGATCTTGCCGAGCAACACGCCCTCGGTGAAGCTCTTCGAGGTCACCACCAGTTTCGCGCCGTCGAGCGGTAGCTGCCCGTCCGGCAGGCGCGCGTCGTGGAAGGTGCCCGACGAACTCACCAGGCCACATCCAGCGAGCAGCGCGACCGCCGCGAGGAGAACGGAAGCCGTGGTGACAAGTCGTGCCGCTGCCGAACTCATGACACACCTCGCGGGGTCGCGGCCAGTTCGACGAGTCGGCCCAGCCAGTCGATGGTCAATGCCAGGAGCCCGACCAGGATCGCGCCGGAGATGAGCAGTTTGGGCAGGAACAGCGTGACGCCGGTGGTGATCAGCGTGCCGAGGCTGGTGGCGCCGATGAACGTGCTCAGTGTGGCGGTGCCGACCAGGATGACCAGTGCGGTGCGGACACCGTTGAGGATCACCGGCACCGCCAGCGGCAGTTCCACCTGCAGCAGCGTCCGGGTGCCCGAATAGCCGATCCCCCGCGAGGCCTCGATGGTGCGCTGATCCACCTGCCGTAGCCCGACGATGGTGTTCTGCAGAATCGGCAGGACGGCGTAGACGACGAGACCGACTATCGCCGTGCGGAATCCGGTGCCCAGCCAGAATGTGAACAGCACGAGCAGGCCGACGGCGGGCGCGGCCTGACCGATATTGGCGATATTGACCGCGATCGGCTCGAATCGCTTCAGCCCGGGCCGGGTCAGCGCGATACCCAGTGGAATGGCGATCACCACCACGATGACCGTGGCCACCACGGTGAGTTCGATATGCGCGACGATGGTGTTGCGCAGGTTCCCCCAGCCCAGCGAGGCCTGCTCGGTCGTGGTGAACGTCGTCGAGCGGTACCACAGCAGGTAGCCGATACCGATCACCGCGATGATGAGCGGTTCGAACCACACATCGAGCGGGAGACGGCGTAGCCGGCTCATGACTGCTCGACCGATCCGGGTTCGTCGGCGGCGGCGACCACCGGGGTCGGCGCCGGATCGGTACCGTCGACGTAGGTCACATAGGACGCGTCCGGCTCGTCGGCGCGGGCCTCGGCCAGTTTGTCCCGGATCAGCTCGGTCACCGAGTCGATGCTCAGCGAGCCGACCACCGCGCCGCGGCCGTCGGTGACCAGCGCGGCGCCCTGACTGGTCGCGAGCATCGCGTCCAGTGCGTCGTTGAGCGTCGAGGACCGCGCGACCACCGGCAGCCGCCGGTCGAGGAAATCGGAAACCTCGGGTTTGGTGGCCAGTTCGGTGAGAGTCGGCCAGGACCGCGGCCGCCCGGCGCCATCCACGACGACCACCCAGCTGTGCCCGGCGGCTTTCGCGCGTTCGATCACCGCCGGTGCGGATTCGCCGATCCGGGCGGTGACCACCTTGTCCGATGGGACATCACGGACGCGGGAGACGGTCAGATACGCCAATTTCGCACCGGATCCGACGAACTCCTCGACGAAGGGGGTGGCCGGATCGGTGAGGATGTGCTCCGGGCTCGCGTACTGCTCGACATGCCCGCCCTCGGAGAGGATGAGCACCTTGTCACCGAGTTTGGTGGCCTCTTCGAAATCGTGGGTGACGATCACGATGGTCTTGCCGAGTTCGTGCTGGATAGCGATGAGGCTGTCCTGCAGGCGGGCCCGGGTGATCGGGTCGACCGCGCCGAACGGCTCGTCCATCAACAGCACCGGGGGATCGGCCGCCAGGGCGCGGGCCACACCGACGCGCTGCTGCTGGCCGCCCGACATATCCTTGGGGAGCCGGTCGGCGAAGGTGGCGGGGTCGAGGCCGACCAGATCGAGCAGGTACTCGGTGCGTTCGGCGATCCGCTTCTTGTCCCAGCCGAGCACACGCGGGATAGCGCCCACGTTCTTGGCGACCGACCAGTGCGGGAACAACCCGCCGGACTGGATGACGTAGCCGATCGACAGCCGCAGTTTGTCCGGGTCCTCGCGGGTGACATCGCGACCGTCGATGAAGATCCGGCCCTCGGTGGGTTCGATCAACCGGTTGATCATCTTGAGGGTGGTCGTCTTTCCGCAGCCCGAAGGGCCCACGAAGGCGACGATCTCGCCGGCGGGAATCTCGAGGTCCAGGCGTTCGACCGCGGGCTTGCGCTGCCCCTTGAACCGTTTGACGACCGAATCCAGGGTGATCGAAGCGCCGGTAACCGTACGCTCGGTCGTCGCCGTGGCCGTGACGCCACTGGTCACATCGTCGCTCATGGAGCCTCCTTCGAAGCGGGTTCATACGGTCCACGGAGACCGGAGCCAGGAGGGAGGTACCGCATCATGAGGCCTCCTTCGAAGCGAGTTCGTGCGATCCACGGAGACCGCAGCGAAGGCGGAGATACCGCACCTCGTTCGAAGCGGTCCCCCTTGGTCGGCGCAAGCCGCAGCGAAGGCGGAGGTATCCCCTCATGAAACCTCCCCCGAAGCAGTCCCACACCGCCGGCGGAAGCCGCAGCGAAGGCGGAGGTATCGCCTCATGACAGTCCCTTCGCGATCGTGAGGCGTCCGAGCAGGACGAGGAGCGCGTCGAAGACCAGCGCGATGATGACAATGAGAACTGTTCCGGTGAGGGCCATTTCGAGGGCGTTGGCACCGCCGAGCCGGGACAAACCGTTGAAGATCAGCGAGCCGAGCCCCGGGCCGAGCACGTAGGCGACGATGGCCGCGACACCGACGATCATCTGGGTGGACACTCTGATCCCGGTGAGGATCACCGGCCAGGCGATGGGCAGTTCCACGGTGAGCAGAATGCGCCACCGCGAAAAGCCGATGCCGCGCGCGGATTCGACGACCGAGGCCGGTACCGACCGCAAACCGACGATGGCGTTGCCGATCACCGGCAGGGCCGCGAAGAACGCCAGCATGATGAACGACGGGACGACGCCGAGTCCGAAGGGCACCAGCAGCAACGCCAGCAGTGCCAGCGAGGGTATCGTCAGCGCGACCCGGCTGGAGGTCAGTGAGAGGGCCGACAGCAGCGGCAACCGGTAGACCGCGACGGCGATGAGGACGGCGACGACGGTCCCGACCAGTACCGTCTGGAACGCCAGGGAGGCATGCTGATACGTCAGAAATGTCAGCAGCTCCCCCCGGCCTCGGATATAGCTCCACAGATTCACGGGATTCCCATCGTCGGCCGGAAATCGTTCGGCGCCCGTCCGTGCGGAGTCATCGGACGCGCAAGCTGTAAAAGATTAATCGATATCACCCGGCCGGATAGGGAAGGCGCGCGGCGAATACGGTCTTCCGCCGCCACATTCGTGCGTGTTCGCGCCCGGTGCCGGCGGCAATACGACACGGCACATTACTGTCGAGGGTTTCGCTCACGGGGAATCCATAACAATTGCGGCGGTGCGCGGCCGAGCGTGCGGACTTTCGGCGTACGTGGGGTCTGTGCACGTCACCCTGGACGACCGGCGGCCACGGGCCGGGTATCGCGCGGGATTCGCGGTCGATACCCGGTCCGGTGTGCGGCAAAGGCATTCGGCAACCGTTCCGGCAGGTGAGCGCGGTTACGCGGCGCGGGCCGGCGAGTCGACCGCCGAATAGTATTCGGCATCGCCGGAGATCACGGTGCTCGGCCTACCGTCGACCCCGACCGGGATTCCCCCGGCCAGCGTGATCCGGGTCAGCCGGCGATGCTCGGTGCCGTCGTAGTCGTCGATCGCGTAGTGCTGGGTGGCGCGGTTGTCCCAGATGGCGACGTCGCCCAGCGACCAGTTCCAGCGAGTGGTGTTCTCCAGCCGCGTGATCCGGTCCTGGAACAGCCGGAACAGCGCCTGCGATTCGGTGCCGGACAGACCCACGAACTGCTTCACGAATCCGCCGAGCAACAGGGCCCGTTCACCGGTCTCCGGATGCACCTCCACCACCGGATGCTCGGTCTCGAAACAGCTCGACTCGAATTCGCGCCGATAGGCGGTGGCGCCCTCGTCGGGGTTGTCCTCGGCGGTGGCGGCGTAGTCGTACAGGTTCGTATGCCGCGCGCGGAGGTGCTCGGCCAGCAGCCGCAGCGGTTCGGGCAGCGAGTTGTACGCGGCGACGGTGGAGGCCCAGGTGGTGGAGCCGCCGTAGCTCGGCAGGACGACCGCGCGCAGAATGGATGCCTTCGGTACCCGGTCGACGAAGGTGACATCGGTGTGCCAGCTGTTCGAACGGCCGTGCCGTGAATCGATGGCCAGACTCTTCACCCCGGCCGACCGGACGGTCGGATGCGGCGTCGTCGGGGTACCGAGCAGTTCCGCGAACTCGTACTGTCCGTCCTCGGTGAGGTGGTCCTGGCCGCGGAAGAAGATCACCTTGTGCTCGGCGAGCGCCGCGCGGATCCGGGTGACGGTCTCCAGGGGCAGATCGCCACCGAGCCGGACCCCGTCGATCCGCGCGCCGATATGGGTACCGAGCTTGGTCACCTGCACGGTGGTCGCGGTGTCAACAATGTCGACGGGCATATCCGGGGCCTTTCGCTCGTATCCGACGATCGACTCGGATGAAACCAGCGCGGGACCGCCGCAACCAGGGTTTCGGTCACCGGGATCGTAATGGGCGACCACTCGGCGAACCGGTCACCGGGGCTGCTCGGCACCCCGGCACCCGGCCGGAGCGCCTCGTGCCGCATCGACCGCGCCGCCGGAGACGGGCCGGTGACCCATAGAATGCGGGCCGCGGGGCGAGGCAGCCGTCGCCGGCGAGCACGCCACCGGCGAACCGGAACGAGAGGGCGATATCGAGATGATCCTCGCCGAGGAGCCGCTGCTACGCGCGCCCGACCTCTATATCGACGGCGCATGGGTCGCGCCGGCCGCCGGCGGGATCCGGGAGATCCGCAACCCGGCGGATGGCGCGGTGATCGCCGCCGTCGGCGAAGCCGGTGCGGTGGATGGGTGCTGGAACAGGCGGGGCTGCCGCCGGGCGTGGTGAACCTCGTACCGGTGGTGGGGTCCGCGCTCACCGGTACGCCCGAGGTCGATCTGATCTCCTTCACCGGTGGCGCCGCGCCCGGGCCGGCCATCGCCGCGCGGGCCGCCCCGCACATCACCCGGGTGGCCCTCGAACTGGGCGGTAAGAATCCGCATATCGTGTTCGCCGACGCGGACCGTGCGAGCGCGATCGACGCGGTGCCGACCGGCGCCTTCCTGCATTCGGACCAGGTGTGTTCGGCCGGTACCCGGCTCATCGTGGAGGAGTCGATCGCCGACGGGTTCGTCGCGGAACTCGCCCGGCGTGCCGGCGGGATCAGGCTCGGCCCCGGGACGGAACCCGCGTCACAGACCGGACCGCTGGTCTCCCCGGAGCATCGCGCCGCGGTGGAGACCCACGTGGCCCGCGGTCTCGCCGAAGGCGCGGTTCTGGTCGCCGGGGGGAAGCGGCCGGAGGACCCCCGGTTGGCCGCCGGCAGCTACTACCTGCCGACCGTGCGGGACCGCTGCCGCCGCGATATGCGGATCGTCCAGGAGGAGATCTTCGGCCGCCCCGTACTCACCGTGGAGCGGTTCGCTACCGAGGCCGAAGCCGTCGAACTGGGTAACGACACGTCCTATGGACTCGCGGCCGGCGTGCGCACCGGCGATGCGGCCCGCGCGAACGGGTGGTCCGCGCACTCCGCACGGCACGGTGTGGCTCAACGATTTCGGCCCCTACACCCCCGCCGCCGAATGGGGTGGGTTCGGGCGTTCGGGTATCGGCCGCGAACTCGGACCGAGCGGGCTGGCCGAGTATCAGGAGATCAAGCACATCCGGCACAACACCGCGCTGGCGGTGGGCGGCTGGTTCGCCTGAATCCGGGCCGGTGTACGGGTCGGGCAACGGCTCCGGCGCCACGCGGATAGGTCGAGCCCAGCGCCGCGACACTCGCGTCGCTCCCGTGACAGCCTATGGGAGCGCCCTAAGCTGAAGCCGTGACCACTTCCGGTTCCTCCTCCAGCAGGCCCGGCGAATCCGGACCGGTGGCCCCCACCGGTGTCGGCCGCACCGCACTGATGGTCGCCGCCGCCCGGGCCGCCGAGTCGGCACGGCCGGACGCCCTGTTCGTCGACCCCTACGCCGCCGATTTCCTGGCGGCCGCCGGCGGCGAGGAGTTCGCCGGCGGCGCCGACGCGGCACGTATGTGGGACTCCTTCAGCAGCTACCTGCCCATCCGAACCCGCTACTTCGACGACTACATCCTCGACGCCGCCCGTACCGTCGAGCAGGTCGTGCTCGTCGCGGCCGGACTGGACACCCGGGCCTTCCGGCTTCCGCTGCCGCCGGAGGTCGTGGTGTACGAACTGGACACCCCGGAAATGCTCACCTTCAAACAGCGGGTCCTCGACACGCAGGGCGCACAACCCGCCGGCCGCCGGGTGACGGTGCCGGCCGACCTCCGCGAGGACTGGGGTGCCCGGCTGGTGGCGGCCGGGTTCGACCCGTCCGCTCCGGCGGCCTGGCTCGTCGAGGGGCTGCTCCCCTATCTGAGCCCTGAGCACAACGATCGGTTGCTGGCCGAGATCACTGGCCTGTCCGCCGCCGGGAGCCGGTTGTCGATCGAGTATCTGCATGTGGACTCGGTCGCGCTGATGGCCGCCGCGGCGGCCGGCGAAGGCGGCTCGGAGATCACGGCGATGTGGCAGGGCGGCGGCGTAGGCGAGCCCGCACAGCCCTGGCTGGCCCGGCACGGCTGGGACGCCGAGGCCTCCGACACCTACGAACGCGCCGCCGCCTACCAGCGGGACCTACCCACGCTCGGCGACACCATCATGGAACGCTTCGCCGAGGCGTCCCGCCACGGCCTGGTCACCGCCCGGCGGCACTGACGGGCGGCGGGCTCACCCCCTCGGACCAGCGGTTTGCCCAGCGCCCGGCGGCGCCGCATATCGGCCAGATGCTTGTCCCATCCGCCAGCGTTCGGGCCCGAGCCGCATCACGGTACCGATCGCGCGCATGATCAGCTCGAAGGCGCGTTGCCGCCGCGGGCACCAGGCAGCCCCAGTTCGTCCCGGTACCGCTGGGTCAGGAAGCCGGTGGTGAAGAACCGGTTGACGGGCCGGAAAAGTACCCGTTCGACGCGCCCGTACGGTCCGAGCTCCACAACCTTTTCCCGCAGATACCGTTTCGTCGTCGATCGAGATCTGCGCGGACCTGCGCTCCCAGTATTCGGCGAACGCGGCCCGACCGGCCGGCCACATCTCCGGGCGCATCTGCAGCGTGGTCCCGAATCTGCTCGACTCCCGGTACAGCTCGTCGGCGTAGTCGGCGTCGAGCGGACCGTACAGGTATTCCAGTGAATCGACGACACCGCGATAGATGCACGCGGCGACCCACAGCTGCAGTTCCGGGTCGAAGGCGTTGTATTTCACCGCGCTGCCCGGCCGGGACCGGACCTGCCGGTGTGAGGTGTTGGTCGCCTCGCGGTAGGCGGCGCGTTCCTCGTCGGTACCGAGCATGGCCACCGCGAGATAGGTCAGCGTCGTGCGGCCGCGTTTGCGGCTGGGTGCGGGCAAACTGGGCGCCCGCGTCGTGCTGATGAACACCGTCGTCCGGCGTCCAGAGCCGGAGAACTAGACGCGTGGTCCCGATTTCGGTGGGGTCGGTGTGAAAAGAATTGGACACGACAACTCCAGATCGTGGTAGCGATCCGGTCGCGCGGGTCAGTGGTGCGCGAACCCGATGAGGACAGGCTGAAACAGGCCCGAGCGGGCCATATTCATCAACCTCCTCATCCGCCGAGCACGAATCGGTTGCCGACACCAGCCCGGCTCCCGTGTGGTGGCAAACCCGGGCACGAGGCAGCGCGACGGCCGCGTGTCGCGCCGACGCCATCCGGTGACGGTCGCCGCGACCTGTCAGATCGGCGCGGCGGGTGCCGAATACTTCGCGCGCAGTTCGGTTTTGAGTACCTTCCCGCTGGCGTTGCGCGGCAGTTCGGCGACCACCGCGACCTCCCGGGGACATTTGTAGCCGGCCAGTTGCGTCCGGGCGAAGGCCTCGATATCCGCGGCGGTCGGCGGGGCGGCGGGATCGACCGGCACGACGACCGCCAGCGGTGTCTCGCCCCAGGTGGGATCCGGCACGCCGATCAACGCGATATCGGCGACCCCGGGATGCCCGGCCAGCACGTTCTCCACCTCGGCACAGTAGATGTTCTCGCCACCGGAGATGATCATGTCCTTCTTCCGGTCGACGACGTACAGGTAGCCGTCCTCGTCCTGGCGCACCAGATCACCGGAGTGGAACCAGCCGCCCGCGAAGGCCTCCGCCGTCGCCTCCGGTTTGTTCCAGTACTCCCGCATCACCGTCGGCCCGCGGTAGACGATCTCGCCGACCTCGCCGGGCGCGACATCGTTCATCTCGTCGTCGACGATCCGAACCTCGACATTCAGGATGGGGGTGCCGACCGAGCCGATCTTGCGGATGGCGTCTTCCCCGCGCAACGTGCAGGTGATCGGACTGCATTCGGTCTGCCCGAACGCGGTCGACACCGAGGCCTGCGGGAAGGTCTCGATCATGGTGCGCAGCAGGGTCGTCGAGGCCGGGGCCGCGCCCCAGGAGATGTGCCGCAGCGCGGACAGATCGTATTCGGCGATCCCCGGGAGGGCGCAGATCGCCTGCCATTGCGCGGGGACGAAGAAGCAGCTCGAGACCCGTTCACGTGCGAGCAGCTCGACCGACGCGGCCGGGTCGAAACCACCCGAGGGCGTGATCACGAACGTCCCTCCGGGCAGCAGGCACATCAGATAACTCGACAGACCCGCGATATGGAACAGCGGCGCACCGTTCAACGCGACCCGGTCGTCACCGGATACACCCTGGTGCAGGGCGACACTGAAGGCGTGTAGCAGCAGGTTGTCGTGGGTCAGCACCGCACCCTTGGGGCGTCCGGTGGTCCCCGAGGTGTACATGATGTATGCCGGGTCGCGCTCGTCGACGGCCGGTGCGGCGAACTCGGGGTCCGCGTCGCGCAGCGCCGCCTCGTAGTCCGCACCGTCCTCGCCGCCGCTACCCCCGATCACCAGGCAGGACCGCAAGTGCGGCGCCTCCCGCCGGGCTTCGGCGAGTCGAGTGGCGAACCGTGCGTCGACCACGGCCGCTGTCGCGCCGGAATCCGCCAGCAGATAAGCGATTTCCCCGGCCACCAGCCGGAAATTGAGGGGCACGCCGATCGCGCCGAGCCGGTTTGTGGCCAGGAACGTTTCCACGATCTCCATCGAGTTGAGGCCGAGAACGGCGACCCGGTCCCCCGCGGCGATACCGCGGGCCCGCAAGGCGTCGGCCAGCCGGGAGACGCGCTCGTCCAGTTCTCGGTAGCTTCGGGAGACTCCGGCGAACCGCACCGCCGGGATGTCCGGGATCTTGCGGGCGTGCCGCGCCAGCTGTTCGCCGGCGGTCATTCCTCGAGATATCGGGTGTGAACTACTGGCCATGGCGGGCTCCACATCTCGGTCGATCGATGCGAAGCGTACGCCGGTCACCTCGCACCCGGACCGCATTCGCCATACCCGTCCGGCCCCTCCGAAGCCCTCGATCAGGCCGACCCTGCCCGATCCCCCGCCGATATCCGCCCGGTGACCAGTAGCAGTATGTCGGCAATCGGTGCGACCAGCGGAGCCCCTGTTCCAGCCGACCACTCCGCATCCGTCGCGATCAGGCGGTGACCGGCCAGTACGCGCTGCGCACGGAACGGCCGTCCCATCCGCCACACCCGCTCGACCGACCACCGCGCCGCGTCCACCGGCATCTCGCGCCGCATACCGAGCGGTACCGCGATGTCCTGTCCGTGTACCAGCAGATCCATCAGCCGATCGAGGGCTGTCGTACCCACTGGGGTGTGGCGCAGTTCGATCACGGCGCGCAGTTCGGCGAGAAGGGCCTCGGACGAGCGGCGGTTCGCGTAGCGGACGGCGGTCGCGAAGCTCATCCGGTCGAGATCGCCGCGAGCACGCAGCAGTTCCCACAGGATTTCGCCGGCTCCGGCGCGTGAGGTGAGCAGGATATGGGCGACGACGTCGCGGATCCGCCACCCGGCACACCATGATTGCCGGTCCCACTGCTGTTCGGTCAACCCGTCCAGCAGCTCCGCCAGACTCCTGCGTTCGGCAGCGACGGCCGCCCAGACTTGTTCGCCGGAAACGATCTCGGTGCTCACTGTCCTACTACCTCCTGTGCTCGATGGGCCTCCGCTACGGTAGGAACTCCACCCGGGTGGAGGTTCCAGTAGAAGTGACTCACATCACAAACATGCGCGCTGCGGTGGGCATCGGCGAAGCGTCGCGGCGCACCGGTATCCCCGTCCGGACCATCCGGTTCTACTGCGACGAGGAGCTCCTGCCGGCCCACCGCACCAGCGGCGGCCATCGGGTGTTCACCGAGGAGACGCTCACCCGATTGACATCGATCCGGCGGTTGCGCGCCCTCGGACTCGGCCTGCCCGTGATCGCCGCGATACTCGCCGACGAGGACGCCACCCGCGGCGTCGTGGCCGGCGAGCGGGTGGCGGTGGAAGCCGAACTCGACGCGCTGTCGTGGCGGCACGCGGTGTTGCTCGCACTCGAGGGGACCCGCGACGAGGACCGCACGGTGACGCTCGCGCGGCTCGCCGGGGTGGCCGAACGCGGGGCGGCCCGCGATGTACTCGTCGGATTCTGGCGTCGCGTCCTGGCCGCGATGCCACCGGGCCTCTTCGACGAGTTCGTGGCGATGGATATTCCGGCGGTACCGACGACGCCTACCCCCGGCCATGTTCTCGCGGTCGCCGAGCTGGCGGAATTGGCGCGGAGCCCGGAACTCGGGCGGGAGATATCCCGTCGGCTGTGGCTGTCCGACCGCGCGTCGATCCGCGACGAGCGGGCCCTGATCGCCGAACTGGCGCCCGCGCACACCGGCGCCGCGCAGCGCGTACTCGCCGGTGCCGACCCGGGGCCCGGCCCGGAACTGGACCTGTTCGTCGCCGCGCACGCTGCGGCCCGGGGCAGCCGGGACACCTCGGCTTTCCGGCGCCGGCTGGCGGACAGTGCGACCGGTCATCCCGCGGTTACCCGGTACTGGGCACTGACCGCCCGGGCGCTCGGCACCCCGCATACCACCGGCACCACCCAGGAGTGGCTGCACACCGCTCTCGACCGGTCACTGGAGCCGCACGGCAGGTGACCGGAGCCGGCACCGTAAGAGTGCGATGGTCCCGTTATGGGCGCGGCGCCGACAGCACTGCGCCGCACGAACCCAGTGGTTCGTGCGGCGCACGATATGCGGAGCGGAAGGGCGTCAGTTATCCGGGCGCGGGACGTCGCCGCGCCAGCCCCCACTCTCCTGGGGGCGGGATTCGATGAACTTCTTGAACCGCTCCAGATCGCCCTTGACCCGGCGATCCAGCAGGCCCGCCTTGTCGGCGACGTTCTCGGCGAGCCCCTCCGGATCGATATCCATCTGGGTGATCACCCGGGTCGTCGAATCATCGATCCGGTGGAAGGTCACCACACCGGCGTGCTCCGGACCGCTGTCCGAGCGCCAAGCGACCCGCTCCTCCGGATGCTGCTCGGTGATGGTGGCGTCGAATTCCCGAGCGGCGGGGCCGATCTTGATCTTCCAATGCGTATGTGTGTCGTCGATCTGGTCGACCCGTTCGACGCCTTCCATGAACTTCGGGAACGTCTCGAACTGCGTCCACTGGTTGTACACGGTGCGAATCGGTACCTTGACCTCGGTGGACGCGGTGACAGTGCTCATGGGACAACAACCTCCCTCGGGTCCGGTGTGACCGCTGCCGCCCGTAGTTCGGCACCGGCCGGCCGGACAGTCGGCTTCGGTACGTCGAGCGGCTACCCCCGCCCCGGAGGCACAAACCCCGCTACCGAAGATCGACTCGGCGGATTGACCGGACGGATTCGGGGAATCCCGGGTTCGACAGGTACACAAACTCTTTCGAGGAGGTGGACCGTGAGCATCGTCGCCACGACACACAGGAACCGCCGAACAGCCGCTATGACGACGACCCGGTTCGGACGTCCGGGGTCCGCGCGCTCACTGCTGATCGCCTGGATGGCCCTCATGGCCTTCGTCAGCCTGGCGCTGGCCCTGCTCTGACCGGCCGCCGGCACCCGCGGCGGGGTCAGTAGGCCCCGTCGCCCCGGGCGACTGCCCGCAGGGTGCGGGCGATGATCCGCAGGTCCAGCAGCATGGACCAGTTCTCCACGTAGGAGATGTCCAGTTCCACCGATTCCTCGGGGGACAGGTCCGACCGGCCGCTGACCTGCCACAGTCCGGTGATCCCGGGCCGTACCAGCAATCGCCGGCGCATCACGCCGTCGTAGGAATGGACCTCGCGGCGGACCTGCGGCCGCGGTCCGACGACGCTCATATCGCGGAACAGCACATTGAAGAACTGCGGCAACTCGTCGAGGCTGTACCGGCGCAGGAACCTGCCCACCGGGGTCACCCGTGGGTCGTCCTTGAGTTTGAAGAACAGCGGGTTGCCGCCGTGGGCGCTGATCAGTGCGGCGGCTTCCCGGTCGGCCCGCACGTACATACTGCGGAACTTGATCATCCGGAACGGTTTACCGTCCATCCCGATCCGCTCCGACAGATAGAAGACCGGCCCGGCGCTGGTGAACTTGACGGCGGCGGCCAGCACCAGCAGTACCGGCGCGATCGCGGTGAGGACCAGGGCGGAGAAACACAGATCGAACACCGCCTTGCCGAACGAGAGCGCCCGATCGTACTGGGGCCGTTCGATGTGCAGCATCGGAATACCGGCCAGCACCTGGCTCGACATCCGGGTGCCGGAGATATCCATGATGCCGGGCGCGACGATGAGTTCGGTGCCGAACGCGTCGAGATCCCAAGCCAGCCGGCGGATATCGCGCGGGCCCAGCCGGTCGGTGGCCATGACGACCACGGTATCGGCGCCGCTGCGGCGGACCGCGCTGCGCACCGACCGGTCGTTGCCGACGATCGGGATATCGCGCTGCCCCACGCGCAGGGCGGCGGGTTCGTCGAGCGCGTCCCCGGTGGGGGTGCAGACCCCGACCACGTGATAGCCGTGCATCTCCTGCGCGGACAGCGCGGTCGCCACGGCACGGGCAGCGTCCGGACTGCCGACGACCAGGACCGAGCGGCGATAGCGGCCCAGCGCCCGGCGCCGCATCGCGTGCGCGCGCCACAGCGCCCGGGTCGACATCAGGCCGAGCAGACCGAGCGGGAGCGCGATCACCAGGTGGGCGTGCGCGATATCGACGCGCAGGATCAGCGAGACGATCGCGATGGCGCCGAACAGCTGGAGAGTGGCCGAGAACAGGCGGCGGTATTCGTCGGCGCCGGCACCCACGGTATGCGGGGAACGGGAGCCGTTCCAACCCAGCAGAATCGACCATCCGGCCGCGACGCCGAGCGTGAGCGCGGTGGTACGCGGCTCGAATTCCCAGCCCAGGGAGTGCCCGGACGCGATGCTGAACAGTTGCGCGCACAGGGCCGCCGCGGTGACCACCGCGATATCGGTCCGGGCGAGCCGGCGGACATATCCAGCCCGCCAGGAGTCCCGGTCACCGGGATTCGGCAGGTGCAAATCGACCGCGCCACCGACCACACGGAGATCCAGAACCATGAAACGTACCCGCTTGAACTTTGAACGACCGTGCCCCGGCTGTCGTGCGCGACAGCCGATCACACGCTTTTTCCAGGAAGCCCGGCTTCATGACGAGAAGACCGGGCCGATCTTGTTGCAGAAGTATTGCCCCCATCGACGCCGGGCACAAGTGCTGGAATCGGAATTCCCACCGAACACGGGTCCGCACCGGCGCCGAATGCCGGGAAATGACCCATTTCGGTTACCCACCATCGTTATCCGGACACCGATCGTTACAGGGTTTGCTGAACATATGCCGTAGGTCACTTCTGCGCAGAAGTCCGCTCGGACCGTGTCGCAGATGCGCCGGATTGGTGCTATTTTTTCCGTCGATCGGCAGAGAGAAGATGCTTCTCGGGGCTGCGGGGCGCCGCCGATGTACGTGACCGTTCGAGTGGAGCCCGAGTGCATTGTCGTTTGTGTGAGTCGTCCCGGCTGGCCAGTGTCATCGACCTGGGGGCGACACCTCCTTGCGAGAGTTTCCTCTCCGAGGATCAGCTAAACCTGCCGGAATCCACCTATCCGCTACATCTCCGGGTGTGCGCGGACTGTCTGCTGCTGCAGATACCGGCGCTCATCACGCCCGAGGAGACATTCACCGAATACGCCTACTTCTCGTCGTATTCCGAGTCCTGGATGCGGCACGCGCGCGAGTTCACCGGCGCGGCGGTCACCCGGCTGGGTCTCGGACCGGACTCGTTCGTGGTGGAGGTCGCGAGCAACGACGGCTACCTGCTGCGCAATGTGGTAGCGGCGGGTATTCCCTG
>NZ_JBKOOL010000114.1:0-18621 GCF_046764065.1 Nocardia sp. NPDC002869 | reverse complement strand
AACGGTGCCGTCGGCGGCGACCGCCGCCGCCGCCTCGACGCGTTCGACGGTGGTGTGCTCGTGGATCGTGATTCCGAACCGGTCGAAGGCGCGTAGCAGGTGATGGCGGGCCCTCGGTCCGAGCCACCCACCAAGCTCGCCGCCGGTGACGAGTTCGACCCGCAGTCCCGGCCGGGCTTCGGCGATCTCGGTGGCGGCTTCGATCGCGGTCAGGTTGCCGCCGACCACCAGTACTTTCCCGCCCTCGCCCAGCTCGTCCAAGCGGGAGCGCAGGCGCAGCGCGGACGGCCGCGTGGCCACGTGGAAAGCGTGTTCGGCGACACCCGCGACGCCGTGCTCGGCGGCAGTGCTACCGAGTGCGTACACAAGGGTGTCGTAGGCGAGCCGGTCGGTGCCCGCGGCATCGGCGACGGTGACGTTCCGGCGCTCGACATCGACGCCGGTCACCCGGGCCGTTCTCAGCCGGATACCGGTACCCGCGAACACCTTCGCCAGTGGCCGGTGCGGGAGATCCCGCCCGGCGGCGAGCTGATGCAGTCGCAGCCGCTCCACGAAATCGGGTCCGGCATTGACGACGGTGATCTCGAAATCGTCGGAGTGCAGTTGACGGGCCAGGTACCCGGCGCAGAAAGCTCCGGCGTATCCGGCCCCGAGGACGACGATGCGATGCGGCATGGTTCGCTCCTGTCTGGTTCGCGTGCTTCCTGAACGAGACAGCTTCCGCGTTCCTGACAGCAGCGAGCGGTGATGTGGGTCACCCACCGACCAGGACGCCCTCCATTACACGGACAGCCCCGGCCGGCACCGGGGCTGTCCGCTGTTCGGCCGCGGCGGACACTCGAACCACCACGGACCGGTCAGGCAGGCTGCTGTTCGGCTTTCTGCTCGGCCAGCATGGTGAGCGCGATATCGACGATCATGTCCTCCTGACCGCCCACCAGCCGACGCCGGCCGGCCTCCATCAGCAGGGTCCTCACATCGATCCCGTACCGCTCACTGGCCGCCTCGGCATGCCGCAGGAAGCTCGAGTACACCCCGGCATAGCCGAGGGTGAGGGTTTCCCGGTCCACCCGCACCGGGCGGTCCTGCAGCGGCCGGACCAGGTCGTCGGCGGCGTCCTGCAGCGCGAAGACATCGCAGCCGTGCTTCCAGCCCAGCACATCGGCGACCGCCACGAACGCTTCGATCGGGGTGTTGCCCGCGCCCGCACCGTGACCGGCCAGCGAGGCGTCGACCCGGGTGACCCCGTTCTCCACGGCCACCACCGAATTCGCCACCGACAGCGAAAGGTTCTCGTGGGCGTGGATACCGAGTTCGGTCGCCGGGTCGAGGACGTCGCGGTAGGCCAGGATGCGGTCGCGCACACCGTTCATGGTGAGGCGGCCGCCGGAATCGGTGACGTAGACGCAGTGCGCGCCGTAGCTCTCCATGAGTTTGGCCTGCGCGGCCAACTGCGCCGGTTCGGCCATATGGCTCATCATCAGGAATCCGGAGACGTCCATCCCGATCTCCCGCGCGGTGGCGATGTGCTGGGCGGCGACATCGGCCTCCGTGCAGTGGGTGGCCACCCGCACCGAGCGAACCCCCAGGCCCCAGGCCCGCCGCAGATCCTCGGCGGTACCGACACCGGGCAGCAGCAGGCTGGTCAGCCGCGCGTTCTTCAGGTTCGCGGCGGCGGCCTCGAGCCAGGTCCAGTCACTGTGCGACCCGGGACCGTAGTTCACCGAACCGCCGGCCAGACCGTCCCCGTGCGCGACCTCGATGGCGTCGACACCGGCGGCATCGAGCGCGGCCACGATCTTGCCGACGTTCTCCGGGGTGATCCGGTGCCGGATGGCGTGCATACCGTCGCGCAGGGTCACGTCCTGGACGAAAACGGTCGGCACGGCGTCGGGCTCGCTCATCGGGCGCTCTCTTTCTGCTGGGTGTTCTGCGCGATCCGCTCGGCGACCTGCAGTCCGGCCGAGGTCATGATGTCGAGGTTGCCGGCGTAGGCGGGCAGGTAGTGGGCCGCGCCCTCGACCTCGAGGAACACCGACACCCGATGGGTCGGGAAGGAGTCGTTGTCCTTGGCGAGCAGGGTGTGCACCGGCTGGTCCGGCGGGATCGCGTCGATCTGCACTTCCTGCTTGAGCCGGTAGCCGGGAACGTAGGCCGCCACATCGTCGACCATCTTCGCCACCGAGGCCTTGATACGCTCGTGCGAATCGGCGTCGGGGGCGGTGACCAGGCAGAAGACCGTATCGCGCATGATCAGCGGCGGTTCGGCCGGATTCAGGATGATCACCGCCTTGCCGCGTTCCGCGCCGCCCACGGTTTCGATGGCGTGCGCGGTGGTCTCGGTGAACTCGTCGATATTGGCCCGGGTACCGGGCCCGGCGGATTTCGAGGCGATGGAGGCCACGATCTCGGCGTAGGCCACCGGCACCACCCGGGAGACCGCGGCCACGATCGGGATGGTCGCCTGGCCGCCACAGGTCACCATGTTCACGTTCGGCGCGTCGAGGTGTTCCTCGAGGTTCACCGGCGGCACCACGAACGGCCCGATGGCCGCGGGGGTCAGGTCGATGAGGCGTTTACCCAGCGGTGCCAGCCGCTCGTGGTTCTGTTTGTGCGCCTTGGCCGAGGTGGCGTCGAAGACGATCTCGATCTCGTCGAAGTTCGGCAGCGCGATCAGTCCCTCCACCCCTTCGTGGGTGGTGGGCACCTTCAACCGGGCGGCCCGGGCGAGCCCGTCGGATTCCGGGTCGATACCGACCATGGCGCCCATTTCCAGGAACTGGGAATGGCGCAGCACTTTGATCATCAGGTCGGTGCCGATATTGCCCGAACCGATGATCGCGACCTTGGTGCGCGTGTTGTTGTCACTCACTGGGAGACCTCCGAAGCGGTGGTGAACGAAGCCGTGACCGTCCCGAGGCCGGAGATGGCGGCGGTGACGGTGGCGCCCGGATGCAGCGGCCGCATCGGGCCGAGCGCGCCGGAGAGGATCACCTGTCCGGCCCGCAGCGGCTCACCGAAGGCGCGGGCCTGCCGGGCGAGCCAGGACAGGGCGTTGAGCGGGTCGCCGAGGCAGGCGGCGCCGTTACCGGTCGACACCTCTTCCCCGTCGATGCGCATGCTCATGGCGACATCGACCGGCTCGAAGTCGTCCAGGGTCCGGCGCTCAGTGCCGAGCACGTAGAGACCGCTCGAGGCATTGTCGGCGACGGTGTCGGCGAAGGAGATATTCCAGTCGGTGATGCGGCTGTCCACGATCTCCAGCGCGGCCACCGCCTCGGCCACGGCCGCGCGGCACTGGTCGATATCGAGCGGCCCCTCGGCGAGATCCTCGCCGAGCACGAACGCGATCTCGGCCTCGGCCCGCGGCTGCAAGAGCCGGTCGATCGGGATCACGTCACCGTCCGAATACGCCATATCGGAGAACAGGACACCGAAATCGGGCTGGTCCACACCCAGCTGCTGCTGCACGGCCTGCGAGGTGGCGCCGATCTTGCGGCCGACCACCGTGACCTCCGGGGAGACCCGGGCGGCATTGAACCGCTCCTGGATCCGGTAGGCGGTGGCGACATCGTCCGGGCTTATCAGCCCGTCCCGCAGCGGGGCACAGGTCCGGCGCGTCTCCGCGGCGGTGATCAGGCGTTGCGCGGCACGGGCGACGATCGACTCGTCGACGCCGGGCCCGCTGTCGCTGATGCTGTCGACAGTGGTGGCCACCACGACCTCCGTTCTCCTCTTCGTCGGGGTCTGCTCAGTGCACACCCTCGGCGCGGCCCTGAACAGTAAAGTGGTCCACTGACCGGACCAGTCTCGCCAGAAGGGCCCGATATGCCGGATCACCATCTCGACGAGGGTTCCGTGCTGGGCCGGGCGCTGCTGATCCTGGAGGCGTTCGGGGTGGAGGACCAGGCCGTCGGACTATCCGAACTGACCCGCCGCACCGGGCTGCCGAAGGCCACCGTGCACCGGATGTGCCGCGACCTGGTGACCGCACGGCTGCTGAGTTCGTCGGTGGAGGGCTACCGGCTCGGGCGTGGACTGTTCGAACTGGGTATGCGGGCGGCCACCGAGCGCACACTGCTCGAGGTCGCCGTACCCTTCCTCCAAGACCTGTTCGCCCGCACCCGTGAAACCGTGCACTTCGGCGTCCGCGACGGCGACGAGGTCGTCTACATCAGCAAGATCGGCGGCCACCGGCAGGCCCGCGCCCCGTCCCGGATCGGCGGCCGGATGCCGCTGTACTGCACCGCGATCGGCAAGGCGCTGCTCGCCCACTCCGGTCCCGAGACGATCGACCGCATCCTGGCCGGCCCGCTGACCAGACGCACCCCGCGCACTGTGGTCGCACCCGGCCTGCTGCGGATTCAGCTGGCACAGGTAGTGGAGAAAGGGGTGGCCTACGAACATGAGGAGTCCGCCATCGGGATCGCCTGCGTGGCCGCACCTATCCTCAGCACCGACGACCGTCCGCTGGCGGCTATCTCGGTCACCGGCCCGGTGACCCGTTTCAGGCCCGAACGACATGCCGGCTCAGTGCAGGCAGCGGCCGCAGGAGTCGCTTCCATCCTGGCTCGGCGCGCACCGCAGACCCTCGCTTAGCGTTTGCGCCAGACGCCAACGCGACTGCGCTCGATCCAGCACAGCAGCGCGTCCCAAGCCGAGCGGTCGGCCGTCTGCGGTGAAGCATCACTATTTTTGCCCCCGATGGGTCGCTCTTGATACTCTTCGAAAGATTGACCGACCACCCAGGTTTCACCAAATAGATCCTGACACTTGGGTTCGGAATTTAAAACGAGGGGGATTCAGACTCGCATGATCAATAGTTCGGTTCGATGGGATGTATCGAACATCAGCGGCGCGAAAACAGGGGAACTCGATGCCCGGATTTGATTACCAAACCTCTTGGGATGACTATCGCGAGGACGAATTAGAGGCGCCGCAAGTCAGCGAGCCAAAAAGGTTTGAGCCTCCGCAGAAGTCAGCACTGATCACCGTCGAGTTGGCCGAAGACCGACTTCCGAAAAAAATTACGCTACGGCGAAACTGGAAAGATTACTTCACCCCCAGCGAATACAGCACCTCAATCATGGAGGCCTATCGCTACGCGCTTTACGAACGATCATCACAGATGATCGAGCACGGCGCGACCGGCACGCCGAGCACCCCTGCGCTCCGCGACATCATTCCCACTCTCCTGCAAACACGCGAATATGGTGAATACCGACGTTTGTTGGATCATCTGATCGGGAACGAGACAACAGAGGTCCACGGACCCGGTGTCAGCGATTTCGATGAGCCCGCCCTGACAGTGCGCTCCAACCGCTCGATGATCACAAAGATATCTTTCGACTACGACTGGGCGCTTCGCGCCGACATCTCCACGATCGCACATGACATAGTGCACTGCGCGGACCAAATCCGCACCGCCAGGCCTTCGCTGGTCGTAGATGCCGGCCTTTCAAGCGAAACCGACTCCGAACTGGCCGAACGACTGGCCGACCATATTTCTAGAATTCGGCAGGAGTAAGAATGCCCGATCAGATACAGTTGGCCGCGGAGCGTCTGGATCTCCAATCCAAAGCATGGACCTATGAGGTCAAAGCGGAGCTTTTCAATGCAGCATACAAGGTCGACACACTAAAGGACACCAGTCGACTCGAGTGGGGATTGTTTCAGATTCCATACGAATATTATATTACCTCCGCAGAGTATATCCGAGCGAGACTGGCAGAAGGCGCATCCGAAGCGGAGGAAATAGGGACCACGTTGCGAATAATAGTTAATGCTTTCCTGCAGCAGGATATTGATCAATCGCATGATTTCAATAAAATAGCAGAAATTGGGCAATGAGATGGGCGATCCCGTAGATAAGGGTCAACTCGATAGCGCGATCGAGAATCTCCGAACGCAAATCGATGAGTGGAGAAACATACCCGGCGAGATCAATGACACCGTCGACGGTCTTAAATACTACGCCCCCGTAGCCTGGGCCTTCGCAACCCAGAAGCGCGACGAGGCTCAGGACAAGATAAAGACTCTCCTGGAGAAGCTCGACGAGGTTTTGACGGGCATCAATGCACCGTTCACGTTCCTCGGATGGGCAGCGGACTGGCAGATAGTCGGCGCAAGCGTCCGCGCTGCATCGAACGCCCAGGCTCGCCCAGAAGTAAGCGTTGAAGGATTCTGGTCCGGAGAAGCCAAGGACAGCTTCAACGCGGTAAGAACCGCTCAGGACAAAGCCTTCACATCGGCGGCCGAGGTCTGCACCAAGATTGAAACAAGTATGCTGAATCTTTCGAAATCAGCTCTTGATTTCTACATCAAGCTGGCCGATACTTTGGCGACTTACATGGCGAACCTTACGGCAGCGCTGGCCGAAGTTGGATCCGTAATCCTCCTGTACGAAGGCGCCCCGGGATTAGTGCAAGCAGCCGCCGATGTTCTTGTCCTTGTCGAGGGACTCATGACCGCTCTGGCAAGCACCGTTCAGACCCAAATGGTCGAGGCGAATGCTCTCGACAATGCGACCGACAGCCCGTGGGGGTTCTACGGAGACCACTGGCCGGATGCCACGGCGAACACCTATAGCGACCCCGCCTACTGGCAGCCCAGTCGGGCTTGAAAAGGACAGATGACTCAGTGTTGACACGGTCTGAAAAATTTGCGATCGCCGGAATCTTCTCCCTGTTGATGTCGGCTGTTACCGGCTGCATATCATCCGGCGGCACAGAAATCAGCTCTCCCGGAACAACTTCGACCATCAAGCTACATCCGGATTGTGGTCTGCGGTCGATAGCCGGCCATCCCGACCCTGAGGTCGCAAAGTTCGCTCTGGGCCTTACTTTGGGCGACGACATCTCCGTCCAAGCAGCGCAAGTGCAGCCCGCGAAGACCCTTCCAGGAAAGCTTGTACTGTCGATCACAGTATGCGATCCACACTCATCCGACAGTGACTCCCTGCGTCCTGTGGCGACAGCCATCGCCCATGAGCTGATCAAGACAGAACTGGGCAGGAAGACGTACTCGTTCAGCGTCAGCGACCGGTCGGCACAGAATGGAATTGAGACGGTGCTCCGAATCAAGGGTTTCAGCGACCGCCCTTGGGACGGTTCGCCATCGGAGGAAGCGGAACTCGGCTCCTGGGAAGTGTTCCAGAGTTGACTCGCACGGCCCCGTACGCGACCGGTCAGTAGGGGAGGTCGGCCGCGCGCGGTGGCTACCCCTTCACGCCTTGAGCAGAATTCGTTCGCCACCGTCAGTAGTCGGTCCTGCGGTGGCATTGATCAACTTCACCGTGCTCCCTACAGCAATGTATCTCGGGCCGGTGCCCGAATTGTGTCTTGCCATGAGGTTGGACGTCCGCTTCTCGCTATCGGCCTCCGTCGTCTGCGAGCGTCTCGGATAGTGCCTCGCTCGGCCTCACCCCCAATACCTGCACGGTTGTGCTGGGACCGTGATGGAACGCCCCTTCGGTGATATCGCGGTCGACCTCGCGGCAGTGCTCCAGCCGCAGACCGGCCAGATCGCGACGGAACTCTTCCGGTGTCGGCATCCCGGCGGCGACCGGCGGCCCTCCGACCCCGGGCCGATCGAGGTGGCGTGGCGTATAGGCCTCGAGCACGAACACACCGCCGGGCCGCAGCGCCCGCACACACGCCGCGTGCACTCCGGGCCGCAGCGCCGACGGCAGATGCCCCCAGATGGAGACGATCCCCGACCAGCGGGCTTCGCCCATATCGAACTCGGTGATATCGGCGACCCCGGTCTCGATCTCCACCCCCTGTTGCGCCGCCAGATCCAGGGCGTTGGCCAACCCCACCGGCGAGAGGTCCACAGCGGTCACGGAGTATCCGCGACCGGCCAGATACACCGCATTACGCCCCTCCCCCTCCGCCAGGCACAACACCGGGCCCTCGGGTATCCGATGGACTACTTCGCGCAAATAGTCGTTGGGTTCGGTGCCGTAGGAGGTGAACGGCTGCGCATACCGCTCGTTCCACATCTCGGCCGCGCCGGGCATCGTCATTCTTGCCTCCTGGGTCTCGGGTTGACATCCCGATCCAGACTGCAAGTTAATGTGAACATGAAGTCAACCCCCGCCGCCGGGCAGCCGAGTCCCGAGCCGACCTGTTCCATCGGCGAACTGGCCGCCCGCTTCGGCCTCGCCACCCATGTCCTCCGCCACTGGGAGAGCGTCGGCCTGCTCACCCCCGCGGCCCGGGTCGGCGGCCGCCGCCGCTACACACAGTCCCATATCGCCCGGGTGGCGTTGATCCTGCACAGCAAACAGGTCGGTCTGGGCCTGGCCCGCACCCGCGACCTGCTCGATGCCTGCGACGGACCCGGCCGTCGCAGCATCCTTCGATCACATCTTGACGAACTCGACGTACAGCTGGCCAGGATCCAGACGTCGAAGAACCTGATCAACCACGTACTCACCTGCCGCTACGAGGATTTCACCGAATGCCCGCGCTTCCGGGCCGAGATCGCCGCCACCGCCGGGATCGACCGCGAGTAACAGGGCCTCGGAATCCGAACGGCGGCTTCCCACGCATCCGACCGATCCTCAACACCTCGGACAGACCATCGGGACGGAAGCGGCCGAACCGCACCCATACCCCCGCCTCGGCTACGACCACGACACATACCGCCGGTTACTGCGGGCAGCGGTAGCTCCCGGTCATCGCCCGGCGGCACACCGGCCACGACTCCGGCCCGGGGCCCCGCGCCGCCGGGGTCGAGCGCACGTTCGCGTGGCCACACGCCTTCGAACGCCGACCGGCCGACAGCGATCTTTCCAAATAGCTATTGGCTATCATGGGGAGAGGCCGAGAGCGGAGGTGACATGTCGACTCGCGTGTGGACCCGTTGGCTGTTCCTGCACGGCCTGACACGGGCCTATCTGCGATGGTCGGCGCGCCGGGGCAATCCGCTCGCCGAGATCGCCTTCGGCCAGGATCGCCTGCTCGGCGCGTCGCCGCTCATCGAGGAGATCCGACAGCGGGGCCGGCTACCCGACCTGTCGGGAGTGCGCGTCACCGCAGACTACGAACTGTGTCGTCTCATCCTGCGAGACAAGCGCTTCGGCTCGCTCACGCCCGACCACCCGGCCATTCCGAAGCCGATCCGCTGGGTGCTGGCCAAGACGGATCAGGAACTTCCCAATCTCACCGAACCGCCCTCGATGCTGGCGACCGATCCGCCGGACCACACCCGGTACCGACGCCTGGTCGGGCACGCGTTCAGCCCGGGGGCGATCGGCAAATTGGAGCAACGGACCGTCGAGGTAACCGCCGGCCTGATCGAACGCATGGGGTCGATGCCGCGCCCCGACCTGATCGAGGACTTCGCCGAACAGGTGCCCGTCGCGATCATCGCCGGAATTCTCGGATTTCCCGACGATATGCATTCGACCATGCTGAAGTGGGGTCTCAACAGTGCGCCGCTGGTCGACCGAGCCGTGACCTGGACCGCGTATCGCCACGCCACCAAGGAGCTGACAGAGGTCAAGCAGTACTTCGACCAGCGCATCGACTCGCTCACCGCCGAACCGGCCGATGGCCTGCTCACCGTACTGGTGACCAGTGGTGAGCTCACCCGCCGCGAGCAGATAGCCAACGCCGCCCTACTGCTGGACGCCGGATTCTTGACGACGGTGAACCTGCTCGGCAATGGAATCGCATTGTTGACAAGCCATCCGGATCAGCTGGAACTGCTGCTGGCGCAGCCGGATCTGTGGCCGGGCGCGATCGAGGAAATCCTGCGCTACGACTGCCCCGTCCGGATCACCGGCCGGGTCGCCAACTGCGATCTCGACATCGCCGATCAGCACATCAGGCGCGGTTCCCTGGTCCTGCTGGCATTGGCGGGCGCGAACCACGACCCCGGCGTCTTCCCCGACCCCGAACGATTCGACGTGACCAGGATCAACGCCGCGGATCACCTGGCGTTCAGCAGTGGGATACACGGCTGCCTGGGATACCGGCTGGCCCGAATGGAAGGCGTGATCGCCCTGCGGACCCTCTTCGAGCGATATCCGGATCTGCGCCTGGACGGCCCGCCGATCCCACGGCGCCTGGTCAACCTGCACTCCTACCGCTCCATGCCCGCCGAGCTCACGCCCGACCGATCGGGCCCTCCGGCACCACCTCCGTGACCGAGGGTGTGGTGCGCTCGGCGCGGCGTTCTCGGCCGGCACTTTCGAGCCGTGCCACCGCGTTGCCGGTCAGCCACCGCACCTCGTCGTCGCTCATGGCCGTTGCCGCGTACGCGACGCTGAGATCGAGGCCACCGAGCCACTTGTTGGCGATCACGAACAATGACGGGCCGAACATATCGAGGGAAACTGCCCTGGTGACGCCCTCGAGCGTATAGGCACCGTAGCCGGACCGAAGCCCGGACTCGCCTACCGTGGTGACGCCGAGTCCGTCGATACGCCGGTTGTTCCGCAACGTCGGCCGAATTTCGCGCCGATACACCTCCCACTCGGGAAACTGCATGATCGAGGCGGCCTCCCGGTCTTTGGCCAGCGCGGCGATCAGCTTGAACGAGGCATCCCGGGCGGTTGCCCAGAAGTCGTCGGTGATCGGATGCTCGGTACGCAGGATGTCGGCGTAGCAACCGCAGGTCTCGTCCGGCAACGCGAGTTCACCGAAGCGACGGAGGTCGACCGTGCTCAACACGGTCATGGTGTCGAGCCGGTAGCGCTCACGGATGGCGAGCAGGAAGGCCGCCGTTATCGCACCGTGCACCGTCGTTCTGTTGGCTTTGATGGCATCCTCGAGTCTTGCCGTGGTGCCGGGCTCGAGGCGACGCGCCAGTACTCGCGATTCGTCCTTCGGATCGGGCACCGCTTGCTTGGGGAGCCGAATGGCAGGCGTATAGATGGTTTTCCCCCCGATGCCGGACTTGCTCGCCGAGCCGGCCTCGACCGGCGGTGGCAATGCGGTGCGGGGTGGCGATTTCGATTGCGGCGCGGCCGGTTCGGCCAGGAATTCGAGAAGTCGGTGGCCGAGCATATTGGCGGAGTTGGCGTCGAGCGTTGCGTGATCGGCGCACATGACGATGTGGTTGAGGTCGGCGTCCGGAGACTGCCGCACCATTGTTATCCGAAGGCGCGGATGGTTGCCCTTCGGGATCGGTGTGCGGATCTCAGAGGTCAGAACCTGCCGCCAGGCGTCCGGATCGGTGTCTTCGAGCACTCGCAACGGGATCTCCGTTGTGCCCTCGGTATCGAACCAGGGCTCGCGATGGGCGAACGGCGGCAGCCGTCGCCAGATGATCTTGCCGTAGCGGATATGAGCGCGCAGGATGGGGTGCTGGGTCTGGAGCCAGGCGAGCGCCTGCTTCACCACCATCGGATCGAGGCGTCCGCGTACATGCAATACCTGCACGGTGATCAGCCCACGACGGGCATGCAAATGATTGAGCAGCTGTTCCTTTTTGCCCAGCGGGCGCGTTTCGGCCACGTCGCCCTCCCATCTTTTCGCGTATTTCGGGTCGCGTCTGAATTGGTTAGTATGTTGACGACGTAAGGGGCTGGTGTGATGAACGATATCGAACAACCGATAATCGAGTATATCTCTGCCATGGTGGGCGAAACCGGCGAATCGCCGGTCGATCGCGATACCCCGTTACTGGAGGCCGGATTGTTGGACTCGATCAAACTGGTAAGACTGGTGCAGTTCCTCGAGCAGGAATTCGAGATCAGCATCCCGGAGACGGAGATACAGGCCGAACTGTTCGAATCGCCCGCGAGGATAGCAGCCTATGTCTCGCAGCGAGCGGCTCAGCCGGCCTGAAGCTCGCGTAACTGCCCGCGCAGCACCTTGCCGGCCGAGCTGCGCGGTAGTGCGTCGATGAATGCGATCTCGGCCGGTACTTTGTGCTCGGACAACCTCTTGTGGGCGTAGCGGATCAACTCGCCGGCCGATACTTCCGCCTCCTTGACGACGAATGCGATCAGCCGATTGCCGTTGCGCCCGTCCGGAAGACCAGCCACCGCGGCTTCGGCGACGGCAGGCAGGGTCATGAGCGTCTCCTCCACTTCGATGGGGTCGATCTTGTACCCGGATACTTCGATCAACAGCTTGCTGCGGCCACGGATGAAGATACGGCCTTCTTCGTCGAGCGAGGCGAGATCGCCGGTCCTGAACCAGCCCTCGTCGAATGCCTCGGCATTGGCCACATCATTGTCGAGATAGCCCCGCATGAGCGAGGACGACCATATTTCCATTTCGCCGACGGAGGGGCCGAAATCGGTATCGAACGGAATGATGCGGACCCTCGCGTCACCCGCCGGTTTGCCCACCGAGGCCCAGCTCGAGTCGGGGTCGGCGGAGTTGTTGTGCGCAAACATGCTCGCCTCGGTGGAGCCGTAATTCTGACGAAGTGGGACACCGAGGCGCGCGCGTACCGCTTCGAAGACCGGCCGCTTCAGGGAGACGCCGCCCGAGACGGCCATACGCAGTCCGAGATCGAAACTGCCGGCCTGGCCGGTGATGATGTCGTACATTGCCGGAACGGCGCCCATGAAGGTGACGCGCTCCCGGGTCATGGTGTCGAGCAGCTTCTTGCGTGAAAGCGCCAGCGGGAGGCGGTCGCTCCAGTAGAGCGTCGTCGCACCGCCGGTGACAGCGTAACTGGTGCCCATCAGAAAGCCCATCGAAAAGTTGCCCGGCAGAATACTGAGGACGATATCGTCGGGCTGGATATCCCAGGCCGTACTGGCTCGTTTACCATCGGCGACGAGCTCGGCATGGGTGTGCGGCACCACTTTGGGCAACCCGGTAGAGCCGGAGGAGAAGAGGTAGAGCGCCGTGGTGTCGCCCGGCAGTTCCGGCAGCCGGGCGGTTGCCCTTCCTTCGGGCAGTGCGTTCGTCGGGAACAAGGGAATACCGGGGGCCACATCCGCGATCAGCGCCTCGGCGACCACGGCACGACCGGGTGACGAGACAACGGCCTGGAGTCCGGTTTTTCGCGCGAGCGTGGCGAGTTCGGACCGGGTGGCCGTCTCGGCCATCGGCATCGCGATGGCGCCGATGGCGAAAAGCGCATGGGAAGTGGCGAAGAGATCGGGTGAGTTCGGAAGCAGCAGGGCGACGGGATCGCCGCGCTCGATGCCACATTCCATGAAGCCGGCGGCGAGCCGGCCGATCCGGTCGACCACATCGGCGTAGGGCGTGAATACTTCGCCCTGCCGCAATCCGCTGGTGGTCGGTACCTGCGCTGCTATTGCGAGCAAATTGTCGTAGATCATCTCTACTCCAACAGGGTTGGTTCCCTCTGTTCGTAAGGATAGAAGTGGGATGCGGCATCTACAAGGCTTCCGCGTCCAGGTCGAGTGGTACGGCGGCCGATGCGTCAGCCGGTACCGGAGCACAGCTCGGTACAGCACTCGACGAACGCCCGGACCACCGGATCGGTGTCCGACTCCGCCTTCCACACGACACCGACCCGGCTCGGCGCCACACCGGTCACCGGGCGGTAGGTGATACCGGGCCGGGCGTAGAACCGGGCGCTCGACTCCGGGGCCAGTGCGATCCCGTACCCGTTGGCGATCGCGCTCAGCCATTCGTCGGGTTGATCGGTCACCGCACCGATCCGCGGCGTCCGGTCCGCGCGTTCGTCGACCCCGAGCCAGTAGTCACGCCAGGCACCGGTTTCGGCCGGGGCCGCCACGAACGGTTCGTCCAGCAGATCCGCGAAGGCGATCGATTCGCGTTCCACCAGCGGATGCCCGGACGCCAGGGCGACAGCGCGGTTCGCTGAACAGTTCCCGCACCCGCAGCCGATCCTGCCCCGGGAAGGGGAGCCGGAGCAGGGCGGTATCCACCTCGCCGTCGGCGAGACCTCCGGTCGGGTCACCCCAGGACGCCTGCCGCATATCCACCCGCCAGCCGGGTTGCCGGCGGGCGAACTCGGCGATGATCCGCGGGGTGGCCTCGTTGGCCGCGCTGGCCAGGAAGCCGACCCGCAGTACCCGCGCCGCGCGGCCCGCAGCCTTCCGGGTTTCCCGGAGCGCCGGATTCCATTCGGTGAGCAGCCCCGGTACCCGCCCGGCCAGCGCCTCTCCCGCCGGGGTGAGCGCCATCCCGGCCCGTGAGCGCACGAAGAGTTCGACGCCGAGCAGGCCCTCCAGCTGCCTGATCTGCTTGGTCAGCGCCGGTTGCGAGACGTAGAGCCGTGCGGCGGCACGGGTCGGATTCCCCTCCGCCGCCACCGCGGCGAAGTAGCGGAGCAACCGGGTGTCCACATCCATTCCATCAGGTTATGGATGCAGGTATTGGCGGGTTTCGCCCGGGCGCCGTTCGTCCTGGCCAATTCCGCCGAGGTCGGCGTGCCGCCCGGCTGGGTGCCCTGGCTGGCCACGCTCGAGCTCGCCGGTGCGGCCGGCGTCCTGCTCGGGCTCCTCGGCATGGAAGCGCTGGGGTTCGCCGCCGCGGTCGGCCTGGTGCTGTTCTTCGCGGGCGCCCTCCTCACCCACCTGCGGGCGCGTGTCTACTACAACCTCGCCTTTCCGGGCGCCTACTTCGCCTTCGCCCTCGCGACCGCCGCTCTCATGGTCGTGCCTAGCGGGCCGGCAGAACCGATGCGGACCACGCCGGACCCACGACCGAACAGCCGCGTTCCAGGCGCCCGGCGACACCTCGCTCCGATACCCGGAGCATGGCGGCCACACTTACCGGCCTGGAGTCACACTCCGGCACCGGCGGCATGCGGGCGGTGCCGGCGATGACGCGGGCGTCCTTGGCGTCGGTCTTGCCCTCACCGCGGCAGACTCCGGTCATCGTGGCCACCATGCGGCCGGGCACATAGACGACGGATTCGCCGGCGCTCAGCAGGACCGTGATCAGCAGCGCTATCCGCTGTCGGGCCCGCCCTTCGGCGACCCACCCGAGGCGGCCGGTCAGCGGACCGCGCAGGACGAATGGAGTATCCAGCCGAAGCCCGGCTGGGACCGGATCGGTTTTCGTGAACTGGTCCGCATCCACGAGGACCGGCTCGCCTGGGAAGCCGCCGAAACGCCCCCGCCTCGCTGAGAGAGGTTTCCACGAACCGGCGGCCCCGGATCATCCGGGCGGCCGGCTCGTGGGTTCAGGAGTATTTGTAGAACCCTTCCCCGGTGGCCACTCCGAGCTTGCCCTTGTCGATGTAGTTCTCCTTCAACCAGCGGGCAAGGCCTTCTGTTTCGGCATTGCCGCTCAGGATGTTGTAGGGCGTCGTGAGACCGATGACATCGAGGATCTGGAACGGGCCCATGGGAGCTCCGGTGGCGATCCGCCAGGTCTTGTCGACCGCCTCGGGTTCGGCGTAGTCGCCGGCGGCGAGTTCGACGGCGGCGTTCAGGAACGGCACCAGCAACGAGTTCAGCACATAACCGGCCTTCTCCTTGTGCAGCTCGATCGGCACCATGCCGATGGCGGCGGCGAACTCGGCGACCGCGCGGAACACCGCGGGATCGGTCCGGTCGGTGCCCATGACCTCGGCGGTGTTGAACTTCCACACCTGATTGGCGAAGTGCAGCGCCAGGAATTTGTCCGGACGGCCGGTGAAATCCGCCATATCGCTGGGCAGCAGGGTCGAGGAGTTGGTCGCGAATATCGTCCGTTCCGGAGCCAGCTCGGCGAGTTTCCGATAGGTCTGCCGTTTGATGTCGAGTACCTCGGGGACGGCTTCGATCACCAGATCGGCCTCGGCGACCGCGGCGCCGAGATCGGTGGTCAGGCCGATCCCCGCGCGGGTCCGCTCGGTGAGCTCGTCGGTCGCGCCCATCACCTCGTCGCGATAGGTGGCGGCGAGCCCGGCGAAGCGTGCGCGCGCCGCGTCGAGTGCCTTGTCGTCGATGTCGTAGGCCTGGACGCGGAATCCGTGGTACGCGGTCTGGAAGGCGATCTGGGAACCGAGCACCCCGGTGCCCAGCACTGTCACGGCGCGGATCTCGAGGGCCATCGTCTTCTCCTTGTCGATCGAGGGCATATCGGACAACCGGAGCCGACCACCGGAACCAGTAGAACAGGACCGGCCCGCCGCGGTGGGTGCGTGACCCGCGCAGCCGTTTGCGATCGGATAACAACTGCCGTCGAGCATGTCCACCAGCGTTTTCAAACAGTATTTCAATCAATGATTGAAAACCGGGCCGCGCAGTGGTTCACTGGCCCCATGCCCCAGCGAGTTTCGGCCGCGACCCGGGAACGCCTGCTCACGGCCGCCGAACGCCTGCTGCTCACCGAGCGCTACGACGACGTCTCGGTACGCCGCATCTGCACCGAGGCCGGAGCGAACGCCGCCGCCGTCCACTACCACTTCGGATCCAAGGAAGCCCTGGTGGCGGTCCTGCTCGAAGAACGGCTCGGGGCACTGTGGGCCGACCGCCTCACCGAGGTCACCGCGGCCGCCGGACCCGCGGCCGATCTCGTCGACGCGGTCCTCACCCCGTTCACCGCCCTGACCGCCGACCCGCTGGGCCGGCTGCACCTACGGTTGCTGGCGCAATGCGTGATCGACCGGCAGGTGGGCCCGTGGCAGCAGCAGTGGTTCCGGATCGACTCGTGGGCCGGCCTGCTGCCCGAGGTGGGCGAACGGGAGAGCCGGCGCCGGTGGATGCTCGCGTTCGACCTCATCATCATGCGATTCGGCCGCGCCGCCGCCGAAGGCCGGGCACTGAGCCCGCAGGCCGTGGCGACCCTGCGCACTTTCGTCGTCGCCGGCCTGACCGCACCGACAGGAGACATATCGTGACCGACGTATTCGCCCCCGCCCCGCTGGGGCCGCTCACCCTCCGTAACCGGGTGATCAAGGCCGCGACCTTCGAGGGACGCACCCCGGACGCGCTGGTCACCGACGACCTGGTCGAATTCCACCGGGAGGTGGCCGCGGGCGGAGTCGGGATGACCACCGTCGCCTACTGCGCGGTCGCACCCGGCGGCCGCACCGACCGCCACCAGATCTATATGCGCCCCGAGGCGGTGCCGGGCCTGCGCCGGCTCACCGACGCCGTCCACGCCGAAGGCGCGGCGGCCAGTGCGCAGATCGGCCACGCGGGGCCGGTGGCCAATTCCGCGTCCAATCGCCTGCCCGCGCTGGCGCCGAGCCGGATGTTCAGCCCCCTCGGGATGAGCCCGATGAAGGTGCCCGACGCGGCCGCGATCCACGACCTCGTCACCGCCCACGCCGACGCGGCGCTGCTGGCGATCGAGTCCGGATTCGACGCGGTGGAAATTCATTTCGGGCACAACTACCTGGTGAGTTCGTTTCTGAGCCCGCTGTTGAACCGGCGCAAGGACCGCTACGGCGGCCCACTCGAGAACCGGGCCCGGCTGGCTCGCGATATCGCCCGCCGGGTGCGCGAGGCGGTCGGTGACCGGATCGCGGTCACCGCGAAGCTGAATATGGAGGACGGCGTCCGCGGCGGCCTCACCCTGCCGGAATCGTTGCAGGTGGCCGCGTGGCTGGAGGCCGACGGCGCGCTCGACGCGCTGGAGCTGACGGCGGGCAGTTCTCTGCTGAACCCGATGCTGTTGTTCCACGGCGCGGCACCGCGCCGCGAGTTCGCGAAAACGCTGCCGGGGCCGGCCCGCTGGGGTTTCCGGCTGATCGGGAAGGCGTTCCTGCGCGAATACCCGTACGAGAAGGCGTATCTGCTCGAACACGCGCGGCAGTTCCGCCGGGAGCTGGCCATACCGCTGGTGCTGCTGGGCGGTATCACCGACCGGGAGTCGATGGATCTGGCGATGGCGGAGGGGTTCGATTTCGTCGCCATGGGCCGGGCCCTGTTGCGCGAGCCGGATCTGTTGCACCGCATCCGATCCGATGCGAGCACCGAATCCGCCTGCGTGCACTGCAACGAATGTATGCCGACCATCTACAGCCGCACCCGGTGTGTGCTCCGCCTCGATCAACTCGAAGCCACGATCCCGGGTCACACGATCGCCGGCGAATAGGCGGCGCGGCGGTCAGCAGACGCCGCCGTTGCCGCGCGCGACCAGCGGGTCGCAAAAAGCGCTGTTCACGAAGTTCGTCAGCCCCAGTTAACGAACACCTATTGAATGCGCCGTTGTTTAACGGTACGGTCTAGGCATCAGAGCAAAGCCGCACTCCCGCGGTGCGACTGCTTCCGCCACCGCCCCCGGGCGGCGCTACGACCGAGGACGAATCATGCACCGAACCGCACGCACCCGCCGACTCGCCGTCCGGATCGCGGCCACCGCCGCGATCGCCCTGGCCCCGCTGGCCCTCACCGCCGCACCCGCGCTCGCCGACAACGGCGCCCCGGTGGTCACCGAGAACGCCGACACCGAGGTCCAGGACGTGAGCCGCCCCGGCCGCCACGGTCACGGGTACGGCGATCGCGGGTGGCACGGCCGCCACGACGACAGCTGGAACGGCCGGCACGACAGCCCGGTCGACTGGGACCGCGGCCGCAACCGCCACGACCGGGACTGGGACCGCGGCCGGTACCACAACGACGGCTGGGACAACGGCCACCACCGTCCCGGTTTCGGTCTACCCTTCCCGCGGATCTTCCTGCCCGGCAGCGGTAGCGCCTTCTGAGACCTGAACAACGGCACATCATTCATGTGTCGATAGGCCTCGGGCAGGCCCGGCCCGAGACAGCGAACC
>NZ_JBKOOL010000113.1:0-18678 GCF_046764065.1 Nocardia sp. NPDC002869 | reverse complement strand
CCGGCTGGGGCCGTCCTCTATCCAGGGGACGATCGCCGGCTCCGAAAAGTTCTCCACAGCCCGCGAGTTGTCCACAATCGCCGCAGCCACCGGTTCCAGCAGGTCCGAACGGGCGAGGCTGGGTCCATGGATCACGACGCGACGCCCACCGCTGGGGAGCCACCCGCGGTGCTGGTGCTCATCCGGGACGAACGGTTACGCGAGGAAGTTCGCCGGGTCGCGGCCGCGGCCGGCCGGCGAATCGAGGAAGCCGAGGCGCCGGCCGGCAGGCATCCCTGGTCGGCGGCACCACTCGTGGTGCTCGACACCGAGGCCGCCGTGGTGTCCGCGAGCACGGCGCCCCCGCGGCGCAGCGGCGTGGTCACCGTCACCGACGGTGAACCCGGGCTGGCCGATTGGCAGGCGGCCGCGGTGATCGGCGCCGAAGGGGTGATCGCGCTCCCGGCCGCCGCGGTCGAGCTCATCGAAAAATTCGCCGAGTACGGCGAACAGCGCACCGACGGCGGAGTCGTGATCGCCCTGGCCGGTGCGGGCGGCGGCGCCGGAGCGTCCGTCCTCGCCGCCGCGACCGCGCTGCGCTCGGCCACCGCCGGGTTCCGGCCGCATACGGTGCTGGTCGACGGCGCGCCCCGCGGCGGCGGCCTCGATCTGCTGCTCGGTATCGAGGGCGCGCCGGGTCTGCGCTGGCCGGATCTGGTCGTGGACGACGGCCGGGTCGCCGCCGCGGAACTGCACAATGCGCTCCCCGCCGCGGGCGGCGGGCTGTCGGTGCTGTCCAGCGGCCGGGGCCGGGGCCGGACCGGTCCCATCGGCGCGGCCGCCGTGCACGCGGTCGTCGACGCCGCGCGGGGCGCGGGCGATCTCGTGGTGTGCGATATCTCCAGCGAGCGCGGTCCGCATACCGACCGGATACTCGATGCCGCCGATCTCGTGGTGCTCGTCGTGCCCGCGCAGCTGCGCGCGGTGGCGGCAGCCGGTGCGGCGGCGGAATGGATCGCGCAGCGCAACCCCAACCGCGGCCTGGTGGTGCGCGGTCCGGCGCCCGGCAACCTGCGCGGCCACGATATCGCCGCCGTGCTCGAACTGCCGCTGCTGGCGGCGGTCCGGGCGCAACCGGGCCTGGCCGCGCGGCTCGAACGCCGGGGACTGCGGCTACGGCGTGGGCCGCTGCGGGACGCCTGTGATGCGGTACTGGCGGTGCTGAGCCCACCCGGCCCGCGGCGGGCCGGATGAGCGCCGGCGCCGAACACCCGGGAGTGGTGACGACCGAACTACTGGAACGGGTTCGGGAACGGCTGGCCGGAGACCGCGCGGAACCCGAACCGGCACGGGTCGCGGCGGCCATCCGCGCCGAAGCCGGGGGCATGCTGGGGGATACCGATCTGCTGCGCGCCCTGCGGTTGCTGCAGACCGAACTCACCGGAGCAGGCGTCCTCGAACCCCTGCTGCACGATCCCGCGGTCGCCGATGTGCTGGTCACCGCTCCGGACGCGGTGTGGATCGATCGGGGCCGCGGGGTCGAACGGACATCGACGACCTTCCCCGACGAAGCCGCCGTCCGGCGGCTGGCGCAGCGCCTGGCCCTCTCGGCGGGCCGTCGCCTCGACGATGCCCAGCCCTGGGTCGATGGGCAATTGTCCGGCCGGGAACTGGTCCTGGGGCAGAGCTTCGGTGTCCGGCTGCACGCCGTGCTCGCCCCCATCGCTCGCGGTGGCACCTGCCTGTCGCTCCGGATCCTGCGTCCGGCGACCCAGGGACTGGACGCGCTCTCCCGATCCGGCGCGGTGCCGCCCGGCGCGAAAGTCCTGCTGCAACAGCTTGTTCGCGCTCGTCTGGCCTTCCTTGTGGTCGGGGGCACCGGCGCGGGGAAGACCACCTTGCTCTCGGCGCTGCTCGCCGAGGTGGACCAGGGGGAGCGCATCATCTGTGTCGAGGACGCGGCCGAACTCGCACCGCCGCATCCGCATGTGGTCCGGCTGGTGGCTCGGCCGCCCAATATCGAAGGGGCGGGGGAGATCACGTTGCGTGATCTGGTCCGGCAGGCATTGCGTATGCGTCCCGATCGCATAGTGGTCGGTGAAGTGCGCGGTGCGGAGGTCGTCGACCTGCTCACCGCGTTGAACACCGGACACGACGGCGGCGCGGGAACGATCCACGCCAACTCGATCCGAGAGGTGACCGCGCGGCTCGAGGCGCTGGCCGGGCTGGGCGGAATGGACCGGCCTGCGCTACACAGTCAATTGGCCGCTGCCGTGCAGGTGGTGCTGCACGTCCGGCGGCGTGCCGACGGGTTCCGGTATCTCGCGGAAATCGGTGTGGTGCAGCGGGACAATGCCGGCTGGGTGGAGATCCGCCCGGCATGGCGCGCAGCCGGTCCGGCACCCGCCGCCGGGGTGCTGCAGGCGGTGCTCGCGGAACGGACCGGATGATGTTCCCGGTCGTGATAGCGGTCGGCCCGGTCGCGGCGGCCCTGGGTTGCACCGCTCTGGCGCTGTTGCTCACTCCGGGGCCTGTCGGCAGGCGGCGATTCGGCAGCGTGTTCGAAGTCCGCAGGGTGCGCGTGTTTCCGCTGCGGTGGGTGATGTTCGGGGCGGGCGGTATCGGATGTGCGCTGGCCTTCGCACTGGGGAGCGGCAGCCTACCGGCCGCGCTGCTCGTCACGGGGACTGTCGCGGTGCGGCTGCGCCGCTCCCGCCGGGCTGTTCTGCACCGCACCGAATGCGGACATCTTCTCGACGGGCTCGAGGCCGTGGTCTCCGAACTGCGGGTGGGCGCGCACCCGAGTGCCGCGGCCGCGGTCGCCGCCCGGGAGAGCAGCGGTATCGCGGCGGCGGCCTTCGCGGTCGGTTCGGCGCGCAGCAGGCTGGGCGGGTCCGGCGCGGCGGGATTGCTCCGTCCCGACTCGGTGATCGCCGCCGAACTGGGCCGCGTGGCCGATGCCTGGCAGGTCGCCGAGCGGCACGGTCTGGCTCTGGCCGAACTCCTGGCGGCGGCCCGCGCCGACCTTGCCGCCCGGATGAGATTCCGGACCCGGACCGATGCTTCGCTGGCCGGTGCTCGCGCCACCGCGGCGATTCTGGCGGTGCTACCGGTGCCGGGTATCGGTCTGGGGCAGTTGATGGGTGCCCATCCGCTCCAGGTGCTGTTCGTCTCCCCGGCGGGCCGCTTTCTCCTGCCGCTCGGCGCCGGCCTGGCCTGTGCCGGGTTGCTCTGGGCGGACGAGATCACCCGGAGGGTGGCCCCGCGGTGAACCCGGACATGCCCGCGGACTCCATCCGATCGAAACCGGTACGGCGGACGCGGCCTGCGCCGGATCGATGTCCGCCCGGCCGACCTCATCGAACGACACCGAAAGGAAAAAAACGATGGCGATCCACGGCTGGCCGTTCATCCTGCTGTCGGCAGCAATGCTGCTGGTACCGGCCCCGGCTCCGGCGGTCGCCCGGCTGAGCCCCGGCACGGCTCTCCGGCGGGTGCGGTCCCGGAAACCCGTCGCGGCCGCCGACCCGGTCGCGATCGCGACGCTGTTCGATCTGCTGGCCGCCTGTCTACGGGCCGGTTTACCGACCGCCGCCGCGCTGCGTGCGGTCGCGCCGGCCGCGGCCGATTCGCTGTCGGATCGGCTGCAACGGGTGGCCGATCTGCTCGCCCTCGGCGCCGACCCGGCCGTGGCGTGGGCTCCCACCGAGTCCGGCGGCCCGAGCGCTCCCGAATTCGACGCGCTCGCCCGGCTGGCGCGGCGCTCGGCCCGCTCGGGTTCGTCACTGGCCGCGGCCATCGGCGAACTCGCCGAGGAGCGCCGCATCCAGGTGGAGGAAGCGGCGACCGCGCGGGCCGAACGGGCCGGCGTCCTCATCGGCGGGCCCTTGGGCCTGTGCTTCCTACCGGCGTTCATCTGTCTCGGCATAGTGCCGGTGATCATCGGCTTGGCGGGTGGGGTGCTCGGCGGGGGCCTGCTGTGACTCCGCGGTCGGCGGCGGATATCGAGATGTGCTCGTACGGAACGGCTGTGCGAGCCGAGGAGAGAGGGGGTCGGGGTGCTTTTGAGCCGAACGACGATATGGAACGCACGGGATCTGATGCGGGGAGCATGGCGAAGGGCGAACGCCCGGCTGGTGCGCGTGGTGGCGGAGGAGGAGGGGATGAGCACCGTCGAGTACGCGATCGGGACCATAGCCGCGGCCGCTTTCGGCGCGGTGTTGTACACCGTGGTGACCGGCGAGAGCATCCCCGACGCACTGACCGGGATCATCGAGAAGGCGCTGAACACGAGCGTCTGAGGTATCCGGTCGACTCGCCGGGCGCCGTCGCCGTCGACGGTAAGGGGGCCGTCGGTGCGTTCCGGCGCCCGGTCACCGGCGAGACCGGGTCGGTGACCGTCGAAGCGGCGATCGCACTCGCCGCGATCGCCGCTGCCGCTGCCTTGTGTGTGGGAGCGGTACTCGCGGCGGTGACCCAGGTGCGGTGTGTGGATGCCGCGCGTGAGGCGGCCCGGCTGGCGGCCCGTGGCGATCGCGGGGCCGCGGAGGTCGCCGCCCGCCGGGTGGCGCCGGAGGGGGCGGAGATCTCGGTGCGCTACGAAGGCGGTCGGGTGATCGCTGTCGTAGCGTCCGATACTCCACTGTTACCCGTTCTTCGGCTGCGCGCCGAGTCGGTGGCCGTGACCGAGCCGGATCCGGGCCCGTGAGCCGGCGAGGCCGAATGCTGTCGGCTCCGGGTGCGCGGTGCGTGCGTGTCGTCCGGGCGGCTCGGCCCCCCGGTTCGATCGGGTATCGGGCACGGCATCCGGCAGGAGAGGAGGGCTCGGCGACGGTCGCGGCATGTCTGGCGCTGGCGGGCTTGATCGTGGTGACCGCGCTCGTCGTCCAGTTCGGCGGGGTGGTCGTGGCGCGGCACCGGGCGCAGGCCGCGGCGGACCTCGCCGCCCTGGCCGCCGCGGGGGAACTGTGGAACGGCGCGGAAGCCGGATGCGCGGCGGCGGAATCACTCGGCCGGCGTATGGCGGCTCATCTCGCACGGTGCGAGATAGACGGTTGGGATGCCGTGATCACGGTCGAAGAAAAAGTACCGTTGGGTCCGTTCGGGGTGCGGAGTATACGAGCGGTTGCGCGAGCCGGGCCGGTCGGAGAAGCGACGTGATCGGCCTATACCGAATTTTGTTAACGACGAATGCGGTATTCGCTTAGCAACAGCAATTAATGGCCCGTTCTCGCATTCATCATTTGTTCCGGAATTGATACAAAAGGAGCATCTGTAGCTACCGACCGGTCCTTTGGCAACAATGCAGTTAATATGATGCGTATCCTCTTAATTCGACGGCCCGGTCGGGCGTACGGTGGCCGCTCCGGATCACCCGGCAACGCCGTGACCATCGAGTTGCCCCATAGCTGTGCATCGACGCTCTCGACCCGTCAGCTCGGCGAGAATCGCGGCCAACAGCCGGATCGCCCCGGCTTTTTCGAGGGGATCGTTGCCGTTTCCGCACTTGGGCGACTGCACGCAGGATGGGCACCCGCTACGGCACGAGCACGCCTCGACCGCCTCGAGGGTGGCGGCGAGCCAGCGCCGCAGCATCGTGTAGCCGCGCTCGGCGAACCCCGCCCCGCCGGGCCGACCGTCGTACACGAAAACGGTGGGCAGGCCGGTATCGGCGTGCCGAGCTGTGGAAACCCCGCCGATATCCCATCGGTCGCAGGTCGCCACCAGCGGCAACAGGCCGATCGCCGCGTGTTCGGCGGCATGCAGCGCGCCCGGTACCGCGGCAGCGTCGATCCCGGCTCGGTCCAGCAATTCCGGCGTCACGGTGTAGAGCACGGCGGTGGTGGGCAGGGTCTGCTCGGGCAGGTCGAGTTCGACCAGGTCGAGGACCTCTCCAGTGACCAGTGTGCGCAGGTAGCCCACCACCTGGCTACGTACGGTCACGTCCGCGAAAGCCGCGGTGACCTCGCCGAAGGTCGTGCTCTCGCGTACCGCGTCCAGGGTGAGGGAGGTGATCCGGCGGGCGCTGGTGGTCCAGCCCGGGGTATCGGCGCGGACCAGGGCGACACCGCCGTCGAGGTCCAGTTCCTCGACCACATAACTCTCGCCCTGGTGCAGGTGGACGGCGCCTTCGTGCAGGGTGGCCGGGGCCCTTCCGGCGTCCGCCGTGCCGAGGAGGCGTCCCGTCTCGGCCACCACGATCGCGACCGGGGTACCGATGCCGCCGCGGACGTCGACCTCGTCGTGCGGCGGTTCGGCGCCCGTATAGAACCACCGGCTGCCGCCCTCGGCTTCTCGTCGCCGGACGAGCCCCTGACCTGCTAATTCCGAAAGTACTCCGGGGGCGCCGAACGCTCGGGCCTCCGCGTCGGCGATGGGCAGTTCCATGGCCGCGCACAGCAGTTGCGGGCCGAGTACGTACGGGTTCGAGGGATCGATGGTGCTCGCTTCGACCGGGCGGTCCAGCAGGGCTTCGGGATGGTGCACGAGATAGGTGTCCAGGGGGTCGTCACGGGCCACGAGCAGGGCCAGCGCACCCTGTGTCCGGCGCCCGGCCCGGCCGATCTGCTGGCGGAACGAGGCGACGGTGCCGGGAAATCCGGCCAGCACCACGGCGTCCAGGCCGGCGATGTCCACCCCGAGTTCCAGGGCATTCGTGGTCGCCGCGGCCAGCAGGGACCCGTTCGAAAGCCCGGCTTCCAGGGCTCGCCGATCCTCGGGTAGGTATCCACCGCGGTAGGCGGCGACGCGTTCGGCCAGGTCGGGGTCGATTTCGGTGAGGCGCTGCCGGGTGTGGACGGCGATCAACTCGGCCGCCCGGCGCGACCGCGCGAAGGTCAGCGTCCGCGCTCCCTCCAAGACCAGGTCGGCGGTGATACGTGCCGCCTCCGTGGTGGCGCCGAGCCGGACGGGCGCACCGTTCTCCCCGGTCACCGCGGTGAGCAGTGGCGGTTCCCAGAACGCGACGGTGCGTGGCCCGCGCGGCGACCCGTCCTCGGTCACCGCCACGCAGTCGGCGCCGACCAGCCTGGACGCTGCCGCGGCCGGATCGGCGGCCGTCGCGGAACAGAGGACGAAGACCGGATCGGCGCCGTAGTGGGCCGCCAGCCGGCGCAGGCGGCGCAGGACCAGCGCCACATGGGAACCGAACAGGCCCCGGTAGGCGTGGCATTCGTCGACGACCACGTAGCGCAGTCGCCGGAAGAAACGTGACCAGCTGCGATGCGAGCGCAGCAGGCTCAGGTGCAGCATGTCCGGGTTGGTGAACAGCCAGCGGGTTTCGGCGCGCACCCACTGCCGGATCTCGGTCGGGGTGTCGCCGTCGTAGGCGGCGACGGGGATCCGGCGCAGGGATCCGTGCCGGGTCAGTTCACCGATCATTCGAAGCTGATCGGCGCCCAGTGCCTTGGTCGGGGCGAGGTAGAGCGCGGTCGCCCGCTGGTCCTCGTGCAGTGCGGTGAGAACGGGGAGCTGATAGCCGAGCGATTTTCCGGACGCCGTCCCGGTCGCGACCACCACATGCTGTCCACGGACGGCATGGTCGGCGGTGGCCGCCTGGTGGCTCCACGGCACTTCGATACCTTCCGCACGCAGTGCGTTCACGACTTCCGGCGCCGACCAGGCGGGCCAATCGGTCGGTGCGGCGGCCCGGCCGGGTACCTCGGCGATATGGGTCAGCCGCGAATCAGTGGCCGGATCGCCATCGAGGACACGATTCAGCAACGATCGCCCATAGGACTGATCTGGCCGGATCTCTCGGGTCATGCCGGGGCGCCTTCCGGGTCTTCGAACAATGTGAAACACCATCGTCCGCCTCGTGTCACCTGCGGGTTCGATACCCAATAGCGATCTGGGTCACAACCGGGTACGCGGTCCGGACGCTGGTTATCGGAAGGCAAACATACCGGAAGTTCAGATTCGGACGGACTAACCCTTACCTCCGCATTCGCGAGATCATTTTTTTTGCAAATTGTCGGTAACTCCGCTGTTGAATTTCCCAAAGACATGGTTCACTGGTTCTCGGTCGCAAGCTTCTGTGTTCGAGGGACGGATGCAAAGTCCTAACCCTGGCAGGATCGATGTTGCGAACGGCATACGTTGGCCCCCATAGGAGTCCAGAGTAGCGCCGACCGCAACAGGCCCGGTGGACGAAACCCAGTTGTCCGCCGTTCCGAGTAAGAAAAGAGAAGGAACAGAATGGCACAGGGAACTGTGAAGTGGTTCAACGCGGAGAAGGGCTTCGGCTTCATCGCGCCCGAGGACGGCTCTGCGGACGTCTTCGTCCACTATTCCGAGATCCAGGGTTCGGGTTTCCGTACCCTCGAAGAAAATCAGAAGGTCGAGTTCGAGGTTGGCCAGGGCACCAAGGGCCCCCAGGCCACCGGAGTTCGCGCGCTCAGCTGAGCGAGTCCACCTCCCAGTTCGTCCCTCGCTCCCGTAACGGGAGCGAGGGACGAACTATATGTGGAGTATGCGTACCTGGGCGTTCGCTCCGGCCATGCGCTTTCTGCGTACCTGGGCGTTCGCTCCGGCCATGCGCTTTCTGCGTACCGTGGCGCCTGCTCCGGTCGTGCGCTCTTTGCGTACCCCGGCGTCCGGTCCGGCCACGCGCTTTTTGCGCACTCGGGCCTCCGCTCCGGCCGAGCGTATTGGGCGTGCTCGGGCATCGGCTCAGGCCACGTGCTCCGGGCGCGGCCGGGCACCCGATCCGGTCGTGCCCTTCCGGCGCAGCCGGGTATCGGCTCGGAGCCTGTGGTCGCGGCGCACCGGAGTGCCCGCCCCGGCCGTGCGTTCGTGGGCATCGGCTTCCGTCGTGCGCTCCAACCGCCCCGGGGTAGACGCTTCGCTCGTGAGTCCAGGCGGCTTCCGGGTGGACGGCGCGCCGGTACGTCTATCGCCCGGCGGCCCGTCCGTCATGCGCGTTCGGCATATCAGCGCAGCCGAGCCGGGGAGACGTCCATGTGACGGTGCGTTCGCTGAACCCGTGCTCTCCGCGCGCGGCGGCGCCCATACGGTGCGCTTTCCGGGAAGCTCTGTCTCTATTGCGGATGCGCTTTTTCCGGAGCCGGCCCCTGCCGTGTGCTCGGCGGGTAGGGTGGCGCCGACCGGGGCCGGAGGGTGGCGTGCCGCGCCGAGGCGGGGCACGCCCGTCGCTCGCCACTCGTATCCGTCGAACGTGCTCCGCGCCACGCGCGGGCCGGAGACGGATCGGCCTTCGCGCACACCGGTCAAGTCGATGCTGCGTGGTTTCGTGACGCACCGTGCGTGCCGACTGTCGGCGCGGCCCTGCATACTGAACGGCATCGACGCGCCATCGCCCGATGGTCGCAACCGTTCGACCACGCGCGGCGTCGAGGTATAAACGTGACTGGTGGTGATGTAAGGCGTCACCATCTGCTCAATCAACCGCGTCCTGCGTACCGAGCAGTGTTCAGCGGGTCGAGAAGGAAAGGGATTCGCCGGTGGCAACACGAGACCGAAACGCAGCCGAGGCGGGTCGTCCCGTGCGTCGTCTCGTCATCGTCGAATCCCCGACGAAGGCCCGTAAAATCGCGCCCTACCTGGGGCGGGACTATACGGTCGAGGCATCGGTCGGCCATATCCGGGATCTGCCGCGCGGTGCGGCCGATGTCCCGGCCAAGTACAAGGGCCAGGACTGGGCGCGGCTCGGTGTGGACGTCAACAACGACTTCGAGCCCATCTATGTCGTCAGCCCGGAGAAGAAGGGCAAGGTCACCGAACTCAAGGGTCTGCTGGCCGACGCCGACGAGTTGTATCTGGCCACCGACCCCGACCGCGAGGGCGAGGCCATCGCCTGGCATCTGCTGGAGACGCTGAAGCCGAAGGTGCCGGTCCGGCGGATGGTCTTCCACGAGATCACCGAGCCGGCGATCCGCGCGGCCGCCGCCGACACCCGCGACCTGGACAACGACTTGGTCGACGCGCAGGAAACCCGGCGCATCCTGGACCGGCTGTACGGCTACGAGGTCAGTCCGGTGCTGTGGAAGAAGGTCATGCCGCGGTTGTCGGCGGGCCGGGTGCAGTCCGTGGCGACGCGGGTGATCGTGCAGCGCGAGCGGGAACGGATGGCGTTCCGGTCGGCGGAGTACTGGGATATCGCCGCGAGACTGGACGCCGGCGGCGAAGCCGATTCCGCCAATCCGCGGGTCTTCTCCGCCCGCCTCGTCGACGTGGACGGTTCGCGGGTCGCCACCGGCCGCGATTTCGGGTCCGACGGCCGGCTCAAGGCCGATTCGCGGGCGCTGGTCCTGGACGAGGCCCGGGCCCGCCGCCTGGCCGAGGCCCTGCACGGCGCCGACCTGGTGGTGACCTCCGCCGAGTCCAAGCCCTACACCCGCAAACCGTATGCGCCGTTCATGACCTCCACGCTGCAGCAGGAGGCCGGCCGCAAACTGCGGTTCACCTCGGAACGCACCATGCGCACCGCGCAGCGGTTGTACGAGAACGGTTACATCACCTATATGCGTACCGACTCGACCACGCTGTCGGAGTCGGCGATCAATGCCGCGCGCACCCAGGCCACCCAGCTCTACGGTGCCGAATTCGTGCATCCCACCGCCCGGCAGTACACCCGGAAGGTGAAGAACGCGCAGGAAGCGCACGAGGCCATCCGTCCCGCGGGCGACACCTTCGCCACCCCGGGCCAGCTGCACGCGCGGCTGGACAACGACGAGTTCCGGCTCTACGAGCTGATCTGGCAGCGCACCGTCGCCTCGCAGATGGCCGACGCCCGGGGCACCACCCTCACCCTGCGGATCACCGGCACCGCCGGCACCGGCGAGGAATGCGTGTTCTCCGCCTCGGGTCGTACCATCACATTCCCGGGCTTCCTGAAGGCCTATGTGGAAAGTGTCGACGAGGAGGCCGGCGGCCAGTCCGACGACGCCGAGACCCGGTTGCCGCAACTCGCCGAGGGCGAGGGCGTCACCGCCGTCGAGTTGAACCCCGACGGGCACAGCACCAACCCGCCCGCCCGCTACACCGAGGCCTCGCTGATCAAATCGCTGGAGGAACTCGGCATCGGGCGGCCGTCCACCTATTCGTCGATCATCAAAACCATCCTGGACCGCGGTTATGTCTACAAACGCGGTAGTGCGCTGGTGCCGTCCTGGGTGGCCTTCTCGGTGACCGGGCTGCTGGAACAGTACTTCGGCCGCCTGGTCGATTTCGATTTCACCGCCGCCATGGAAGACGACCTGGACGCCATCGCCGGCGGCCGGGCACAGCGCGGAAACTGGTTGTCCAGCTTCTACTTCGGGGGTGACGACGGCGCCGAGGGCTCGGTCGCGCGGTCCGGCGGTCTGAAGCGAATGGTCGGCGAGCGGCTCGACGATATCGATGCCCGCCTGATCAACTCCATCAAACTCTTCAGCGACGACGCGGGTCGCGATGTGGTGGTGCGGGTCGGCCGGTACGGGCCGTACCTGGAACGTATGGTCGCCGACCCCGGCAAACCGGATGCCGAGCCGACCTCCCAGCGCGCCAATCTCCCCGATGACCTGCCGCCCGACGAGCTCACCCCGGAGGTGGCGGAGAAACTCTTCTCCACTCCGCAGGAGGGCCGCACCCTGGGCAACGACCCGGGCAACGGGAACGAAATCGTGGTCAAGGAAGGACGTTTCGGGCCGTACGTCACCGAGATCCTGCCGGAGACCGACGAGGATCAGGCGGCCAAGAAGACCGCGAAGAAGAACGCGCCGAAGCCGCGTACCGGGTCGCTGTTCAAATCGATGGACCCGGCCACGGTCACGCTCGAGGACGCGTTGAAACTGCTGTCGCTGCCGCGCGTGGTCGGCACCGACCCGGCCTCCGGCGAGGAGATCACCGCGCAGAACGGCCGGTACGGGCCGTATCTGAAGAAGGGCACCGATTCGCGATCGCTGGCCACCGAGGACCAGATCTTCAATGTGACCCTCGATGAGGCCCTCAAACTCTATGCCGAACCCAAACGCAGAGGTAGACAGGCCGCGGCAGCCGCGCCGCTCCGGGAACTCGGCAACGATTCCGCCACCGGGAAGCCGATGGTCATCAAGGACGGGCGTTTCGGGCCCTACGTGACCGACGGTGAGACCAACGCCAGCCTGCGCAAGGGCGACGAAGTCGAGTCCATCACCGACGAACGCGCTTCCGAACTGCTGGCCGACCGGCGGGCACGCGGCCCGGTGAAGAAGGCGGCCAAGAAGGCTCCGGCCAAGAAGGCCCCGGCCAAGAAGGCCGCCGCCAAGAAGACCACCACCGCGGCGAAGAAAACGACCACCGCGAAAGCGGCCGCGAAGAAGACCGCGGCCAAGAAGGCTCCCGCCAAGAAGGCCCCGGCGAAGCAGTCCGCGGGCCGGTCGTCTTCCCAGAGCGAAGACTAGACGACGGTTGTCTGTCGGACCATCGCAGTAACGTCGCGCGCGAATACCGTCCGAAGACAAGGAGCGCCGATGCCCGGTAGCCGGGAACGCGAGGATCTCGTCCAACTGCTCGACGAACAGCGTGAGATGTTCCGGATAACGCTGCGGGGTATCGACGACGAGCAGGCGCGGCAGCGGACCACCGCCAGCGAACTGACCCTCGGCGGCCTGCTGCACCACATCGTCCGCTGTGAGCGGGATTGGACGAAGGTGCTGGTCGAGCGGGACGAGAACGCCGAAACGAAGCTCGAGGACTACGAGGGCGAATACGTCATCGGCGACGACGAGACGGTCGCCGGTCTGCTCGCCGAATGGGAGCGCGTCGCCGCGAACACCGCCGAGATCATTCGCGCCGTGGACGATCTGGACGCGTCGATTCCCACGCCCACCAACCCGTGGGTACCCGGCCGGGTGTGGTGGTCCGCGCGGTTCCTGATCCTGCACATCCTTCGTGAGATCGCCCACCACAGCGGGCACGCCGACATAATCCGCGAACAATTGGACGGGGCGAACACCACCGCCCAGCGCGCCGGGTAGGGGAATTCCGGCAGCCGAGAGCAGGACGGTGGGAGCACCTGTACCGGTGTGCCCCGGTGGCCGGTCGAGCGTATTAGGGTGTGAGCGTGGTGGGTGTCTTCGAGCGTCTCGTGGGTCAGGCTTCGGTGACCGCCGATCTGACCGCCGCCGCGGTCGCGGGCCGATCCGGTGTGGCCGAGGGCGCCATGACGCATTCGTGGCTGTTCACGGGCCCGCCCGGGTCCGGTCGCGAGGTCGCCGCGCTGTGCTTCGCGGCCGCGCTGCAGTGCACCGATCCCGAACAGCCCGGGTGCGGCCGCTGCCACGCCTGCACCACCACCATGGCGGGCACGCACGGCGATGTCCGGCGGGTGGTCCCCGAGGGCCTGAGCATCTCCACCAAGGAGATGCGCGGGATCGTGCAGATCGCGGCCCGGCGGCCCAGCACCGGCCGCTGGCAGGTGGTGGTGATCGAGGACGCCGACCGGCTCACCGAAGCCGCGGGCAACGTACTGCTCAAGGTGGTGGAAGAACCACCCGCGCGCACTGTATTCCTGCTGTGCGCCCCCTCGGTGGATCCCGAGGACATCTCCGTCACCCTGCGCTCCCGTTGCCGGCACGTCCACCTGGTCGCCCCCGCTGCTCCGGCGATAGCCCAGGTCCTGCGCGAACACGACGGCCTCGATCCGGAAACCGCCGACTGGGCGGCTGCCGTGAGCGGCGGTCATATCGGCCGCGCCCGCCGCCTCGCCACCGATGACGAGGCCCGCGCCCGCCGCCGTCGCGCCCTGGACGTCGTGACCGCGGTGGCCCGCGGCACCGCCTACCTCGCCGCCGACGAACTGGTGAAGGCCGCCGAAGACGAGGCGAAACAGCTCAGCGCCGAACGTGACGAACGCGAACGCGACGAACTCGCCACCGCCCTCGGCGCCGGTGGCACCGGTAAAGGCGCCGCGAGCGCCACTCGCGGGTCGGCCGGTGTCCTCAAGGACCTCGAACGCCGCCAGAAATCCCGCGCCACCCGCACCGGCCGTGACGCCCTCGACCGCGCCCTCCTCGATATCGCCGGCCTCTACCGCGACGCCCTCGCCATCGCCTTCGGCGACCCCGCCGGTATCACCGTGACCCACCCCGATATGGCCGACCGCGCCCACGAGCTCGCCCAGCGCGTCCGCCCCGAAGGCCTGCTGCGCTCCATCGACGCCGTGCTCGCCTGCCGCGAGGCTCTCGACCAGAACGTCAAGCCCCGTTTCGCGGTGGCCGCCATGGCCGCCACCCTCATCGCCCAAACCTCCTGACCTGCCGTTTTCGCGTTCCCAGGTAGGAGACGATAGACTCGCCACGCCGAAAGGCACGCCGCCTTAGCTCAGTCGGTAGAGCGCTTCACTCGTAATGAAAAGGTCAGGAGTTCGATTCTCCTAGGCGGCTCCGCAGGTCAGAAGCCCTTTCCGAGGAATTCGGGAAGGGCTTCCTTCGTCTCCAGTCCGCACACAGTCCGCACAAGCGGACTGCCCACTTAGATACCGGCCGACATGGCAGCGTCCAGAAGGTCCGCCGACGCGGACAGATCATCCGGGAACAGACCGATATACCGGCGCATCGTGAAACCCGGGTCCGCGTGCCCCATGAGCCGCGAAACGATCTCTACGCGCACACCGGACGACGCGGAAAGGCTCGCGTAGGTGTGCCGCAAGTCGTGTGCGGTGAGCGGCAGCAGCCCGACCAACTCAGCCGCCGGTTTCAACACGCGCCGGTTCCAGTTGGTCCGGCGGATCGGTCCACCGTTCGGCGCTGTGAAAGCCCACGCGTCCGCTTTAAGGCCCTTCAGATGCTCCGCCAGTTCGCCAACCAACGACTTAGGGATAGGTACCCACCTAGTCTTCCGTGACTTGGTGTCTCCCGGCTCATCCTCGTCCACGGCAAGCGAACCATCCACGCGGACACGACGCGCTTTCTTCAGGTCGAAGTCCCGAACCTGCAAGCCGCTCAGTTCGCCGATTCGAAGGCCGGTGTAGGCCAGGAACCGAATAGCTAGACCATCCTCCGATGGCTTGGCTTCCGGGACGATGGGCACTCCGTCATCGTCCAACGGGAAGGTATCGGGTACCGAGGTCTCTTCAAGGTCTGTGCGGCGGCCGGGCCGCTTCGCGCTGTGCCGGAAGTCGGCAGCGGCGGCCAGTAGGGCTACCTCCGCGTGAGTCAGAAACCGGTCTTTCGCGCTCGGCAGCGGAGGAAGCTTCACCCCGGCGGACGGATCCGCCCGAAGATGGTCCGGAATAGCGAGTTTCAGCACACCCCGCAGCGCGACAAAGCACCGGTGGACCGTGGCGGGGGAAAGCTTCTTCTTGGCGGTGAGGTCCGCCACCCACGACACGATGTCCGTCTTGGTGATACCGCCGATGTCCCGGGTATCGAACTCCGGCCGGACATGGTTCTTCAGTACCGATATATGCGCCGAACGGGTGGCCTTCGGCGCGGTAGCGAGCGACCTTTCATATAGGTCAGCGACCGTGGAGAAGGCCGTTCCGATCTGCTGAGGGTCGCGGTAGGTGCCCTGGTAGATGTCGCTGGTTACCTTCGTCGCGTAGGCATCGGCTTCTGTCCGCCTGGCGAAGCTCTTGGACTTCGGGCTGCCGGTCGGGTCGTTCCAGTGAACGATCCAACGCTTGCCGATCGGAACGAGTTTGCCGTTCTCATCGGTCTTCCAGCGCGAAGTCCGGATCTGACGCTTGGCGTCCAGATAATGCCTGTCTTCAACGCGGACGTTGCCGGGCTTGCGCTGGGGCTTGCGTGGCGTGTCTGTGGTGCTCACAGAACGGGACGGTATCAGTCCGCATGAATGAAAGTGCCAAAGGTTCTGGGTGTTATGAAACCGAGACATTAGACCGGCAGAAGCAACCCCAGAAGACAGGTCACTGGACGGGCCGGAGACGGCTCCGGTCCAACTCCAACTCGACATCAAAAGTCTTGGCGGCCCCGCCGCACCGGCTGATCATCGCGCGTGCTTCCGCTTCCAACGTCTCCGTGTCCAGCTTCTTGTCCGTCACGTACCGCTGAACCCCCAACGCCGGGCAATACATCCGGTAGTCCTGGCCGACCCGGTTGACGGTCACCGAATAGAGCATCGAGATACCCCCCTTGTGATCCACGCGGAACGGGTCGGGTCTCCGATGCTGAACGGTTCGACACCCCGGCATCGGAGAGCGGCAGCGATACGGAACAGGACCGAGAGGTCCGGGGGCTCCCAGAACGCGCCGGGCGGAACCGGCTCCGGTGTCCTGTGCGGCAATCGAGGTTCCATATCCGACACCCCTTGTCGTGGCTTGGTGTGCGCGCCGCGCCGAGGCGGAGGCTCCCGGCGCGGCGGCTGGGATGGACGTTAGACAGCACAGAACCCCACCGGCTACTAACTTGACGGAACTTGACAAAACTTCGCTGTACGGCCCGTATAGGCGGCCAGAATGAGGCACCATTGCCAGCGGGGGTGTCACACAAGGTCACATCCCTAGACGGGAGCGGAGATCATGCGGATAAGATTCCTCGGCAAGGGCGGATCGGGCGGCGGCCAATGCCCGACGCTGTACGCCACCGACCACGGCAGTTACCTGGTACAGGGCTGGCAGACCGACACGGCAGGAACCATCGAGATTCCGCACCTGCTCATTGGGTTCGCCGAGCCGGATACGTTCATCGGCGCGACCATGACCGATACCGACCGGGGTACGTTCCTTGTCTCGGGTCGGCCGGTGACAGACACGGCAACGCTGGCTCAACTCGACTTGGCCGAAGACGAAACGGCTATCGAGGTACCGAAGCGTGAGAGGAAGTTCTACGGTGCTGCTGCTGCAAGAGGAAGCATTCTCGAATCTGTTCGGGCAGGCTGAGCACTCCGCGTTCCATCTCGAAACCCGCGACGCCTACGACGTAGACGAGGAAAACCCCCCGCTCGCGCGGTTCCTCGAAGGGCATCGGGACGACGATTACGGATGGTTCCGGCCGTGGCTCAACCTGGTTCGGGAGACCACGAGCCGGGGTGTAGCCGTCTCGCGTGTCCGGGTGGTCACGGTGCCGCTGCCGGACTATCACCGGTGGTTGCTGTCGATCACCCCCGAGAACCACCGCGCTGGAGAAGACATCCGGTATGTGTCCCGAGATTCGGCCACCAATCTGCCTTCGGATGATTGGTGGTTGTTCGACGGTTCGCGGGTCGCGTTCAACGTTGTAGACCCTGCCGGACGCGGTGCCGGTGTAGCCGTGACCGAAGACCCGCAGATAGTCACCCATTGCCGAAGTGTCCGAGATCGTCTGTGGGCTACCGCGACCCCGTATGCGGAGTTCGCGGAGGGAATCACCGCCCGGTGACCAACTCGGTTCACGAACAGCGGGAAGCGCTCGGGAAGCGCTTACGCGAGATCAGAAAGGACGCTGGACTCACCGGACGCCAGCTCGCCGCCTTGGCGGGCTGGCACGAGTCCTTGGTATCCAAGATCGAAACCGGCAACCGCACACCCACCGAAGCACAGCTACGCGCGTACTGCGCCTACACCGGCACCGAGAAACAGCTAGCCGACCTCATCGCCACGGTTCGCAACATCGAATCGGCTTACCTGGAGTTCAAGCGCCTGCTTCACACCGGTACCGGCCGCAGACAGCAACAGTCCGTGACGCTGGCCGAACAGTCCAAGCTCATGCGGATCTACGAGCCGGTGTTGATCCCCGGCATACTCCAGACCGCCGAGTACGCCGCAGCGGTACTACACCGGGTGACCGAGTTCTACCGGATCCCCAACGACGTAGACCAAGGCGTCTCGAACCGGCTTGAACAGCAAAAATACCTCTACCACGGTGACCACCGGTTCCACATCCTCATCACCGAACAGTCGTTGTCTACGACCGTGGGAAGCCCGCAGGTGATGACAGGCCAGTACGACCGGCTACTAGCCGTGATAGGGCTGCCTCGGGTGCTGTTCGGGATCGTCCCGGCCGGTGCCGAATGGCTTACGCCCGTGACGAACTTCGTCATGTTCGACGACCGGATGGTGATGGTAGAAGCGATCACCGCAGAGCTGACCATCACACAGCCGAGAGAGATAGCTCTCTACAGTCGAGCGTTCGAAACGCTCGCCGGTCAGGCAGTGACAGGCGAAGCGGCCCGAGAGCTGATCCGGAAAGCGTTGGAAACACGGGCTGGTTAGCCCGTAGAGCGACGAAACACCGTCCGCCTATACCCGGATAAGGAAAATCCACCCGGAGACGTTAAAAACGCTCTGGGTGGAATAATGGAACGAGCGACCCTAGACGGTCGCTCTACGGACAACCTTCGACAGATAACCATTCTCCAGAGCCGAGCGGTACGCGGCTCGGCAGTCACCATAGTTGAAACCTTCGAAGTGGGCCGTCAGCAAGGCGGCCGTATCTTCGACGGAATAGCCCTGACAGCATTTCAGGACGAACGCTTTACGTTCGGCCACGGTTTCCGGTGACGGTTTCAGTTCGAAAGGATCGAAGTCCGAACCTGTCGGTTCGTCCTCTTCGGTGACTTCGACCCAAGTGATTACCGGACTGCCGTCTGGGTTTAGCTGAGGCTCAACCTCGGCCGGTTCCGGTTTCGGTGACTGTGGAATGAACAACTCCGGTTCGGCCGGAGTTGCTTCGACCGGTTGACTGAAAGGGTCGTATTCGTTGGACGAACTCCGAGGTTCGTCCTTCTGACCCGCTCCCAATAGATGTGACCAGTCGGAATTAGAGTCCCATTGGCCCTGGT
>NZ_JBKOOL010000112.1:0-18809 GCF_046764065.1 Nocardia sp. NPDC002869 | reverse complement strand
CGCCTGCGCGCACGGTCGCGGTAGCATGAGAACCGCCGGCGACCGTCGGCCGCAATCATCAGGACGAAAGGATCCAGTTGTCACCCGCGTCCGAGGGCGCCACTCAGGAGGGCTCATCTATCGAGCCGGGTGACAGACCCGGCGTCCTCCGCTGCACGACCCTCCCCGCTCCGGCCTTTTCCCCATCGCTGATATCGATGCCCGCCGGGGGGTGGTGAGATGGCCGTCGCACTCACCGTCCTCAGCCTCATCGGGTTCGTAGCGCTCACCGCCGGCACCGCGTTGTTCGTGGCCGCCGAATTCTCCCTCACCGCCCTGGAACGCAGTACCGTCGAAGCGCACGCGCGCGACGGCGATGTGCGGGCACGGGCGGTCCGGCAGGCGCACCGCACCCTCTCCTTCCAGCTTTCCGGCGCCCAGCTCGGTATCACCATCACCACCCTGATCACCGGTTATATCGCCGAACCCGTACTGGCGCGGTTGCTCGAACCGGTGTTCACCGTGCTCGGGGTCCCCGATTCCGCTTCCCCCGGTATCGCCCTGGTCCTGGCGCTGATCCTGGCGACCTCGCTGTCGATGATCTACGGAGAACTGGTCCCCAAGAACATCGCCATCGCCGCGCCCATGGCCACCGCGCGGGCCACCGCCGGACCGATGGTGGCGTTCTCGGCGGTGTTCAAACCGATGATCCAGTTCCTCAACGGCACCGCCAACTGGGCGGTCCGCCGGTTCGGGGTGGAACCCGCGGAGGAACTGCGCTCGGCACGGTCGCCGCAGGAACTCGGTTCGCTGGTGCGCACCTCGGCCCGGCACGGCGCTCTCGATCAGCGCACCGCGCAACTGCTGGACCGCTCCCTGCAGTTCGGCGAGCGCAGTGCCGAGGAGCTGATGACCCCGCGCGTGAAGATCGAAGCCCTGGACCGCACCGACACCATCGGTGATCTGCTCGCCGCGGCCGCCCGCACCGGCTACTCGCGGTTCCCGGTGATCGACGGCGACCTGGACAACACCCTGGGTGTCGTGCACGTCAAACAGGCGTTCACCCATCCGGCGCGCACCCGGGCCCGGGTGGGCCTCGCGCAGATCGCGCAGCCGGTGCAGGTGCTCCCGGCCAGCCTCGACGGTGACGAGGTCCTGGAACGGGTCCGCGCCGACGGTATGCAGGTCGCGCTGGTCGTCGACGAATACGGCGGCACCGCGGGCATGGTCACCATGGAGGACATCATCGAGGAGATCCTCGGCGATGTCCGCGACGAACACGACGAAGAGGAACGCGACGTGCGCCGGGTCTCCGACGGCTGGGATTGTTCGGGCCTGCTGCGCATCGACGAGGTGACCCGGGCGACCGGGTACATCGCCCCCGAGGGCGAGTACGAAACCCTCGGCGGTCTGGTGCTCACCCGGCTGGGCCGGATCCCGGTGGCCGGCGATACCGTGGTGCTACCGCAGCGCGGCCACGAACGCCGCCACGGTGACGGGCAGGGCGGCTGGCTGGCCCGGGTGGAGCGGATGGACGGGCGTCGGATCGACCGGATCCGGCTGGTCCCCGCCGACGCCGAGGCCATCGACCGGCGCGAACAGCAGCCCACCGGCCGGGAGGTCCGCCATGGGTGACCTTTTCGGAGTGGCCCTGACCGTGGTCCTGCTGGCGGGTAACGCCTTCTTCGTCGCCGCCGAGTTCGCGCTCATCTCGGCTCGCCGCGACCGGCTCGAGGCGCTGGTCGCGCAGGGTAAACGCAATGCCGACATCGTGATCCGGGCCGGGCAGAATCTGTCGATGATGCTGGCCGCCGCGCAGCTGGGCATCACGATCTGCTCGATCCTGCTGGGCCGGGTCGGCGAGCCGGCGGTGGCCCATCTGCTGGAGCGTCCGTTCGAACTGGCCGGGCTGCCCGAAGCGCTGCTGCATCCGGTGTCGTTCGTGCTGGCCCTGGCCATCGTGGTGATCCTGCACATTCTGCTGGGTGAAATGATCCCGAAGAACATCGCGCTCGCCGGCCCCGAACGCAGTGCGCTGCTACTGGTGCCGCTGCACCTGGCGTGGTTACGGATCGCCCGGCCGCTCATCGCGGTCTACAACTTCGCGGCCAATCTGTCGCTGCGGATGCTGCGTATCGAACCCAAGGACGAACTCGAGGCCACGGTCTCGAGCGACGAACTGGCCGAGATGATCGGTGAATCCCGGTCCGAGGGCCTGCTGGACGAGGAGGAACACCGCCGCCTCACCCAGGCGCTGGGCACCGGGGACCGGTTCGTCGCCGAGGTCATGGTGCCGCTGACGCAGGTGCGCACGATTCCGCTGCGCGCCCGCGGAACCACCCTCGGCGATATCGAGAACGCGGTCGCCGAAACCGGCTTCTCCCGGTACCCGGTCCGCGCCTCCGACGGTTCCCTGGTCGGATACCTGCACGTCAAGGATGTGCTGGACAAGGTCTCCGACGAAACCGCGGGCCCCGGCACCGAGATCCCGCGCACCGATATCCGGCCACTGCCGACCGTGCTGATGGGCACCACCCTCTACGAGGCGCTGGCCCGGCTGCGCCGCACCAGCAGCCATCTGGGCCGGGTGGTGGACGCGCGGGGCAATACGGTCGGCATCGTCGCGCTCGAGGATCTCGTCGAGGAGTTCGTCGGTACCGTCCGCGACACCACGCACCGGATCGCCGAATGACGGCTGCGGCCCTCGGATCGGTGCTCGGCGCGGCGGACTGGCGGATGCGCGCTGCGGCGCACCGCGATCGCCTCGACGCCCTGGCCGGCCCGTACCTGCGGGCGCGGGCCGCCGGGGCGAAACATCCGGTGCTCGATTTCCTGTTCACCTACTACGGCCACAAACCGGCCCGGCTGCGCCGCTGGCATCCCGGTTTCGGGGTGGCGCTGGCCGAGGCCGCCGAGTACGCCGGCCTGCGCGGGTATCAGCGGATCGACGAGCCCGGCGCGGCCACCGAGCCGGTGGTGACCGTCGATCCGGAATTCCTGCGGTCCCGCGCCGGCACCCTCGCCTATATCGCGGATCTGCTGCGCGCGACCGCGTCCCGGCCCGCTCAGCTGTCCTGTTTCGGCCTGCACGAATGGGCGATGGTGTACCGCACCGGGGAGGTCCGCCACGATTCGGTACCGCTGCGGCTCGGCGCGGCCGGTACCGACGCGGTGGTGGAATCGATGCCGGTGCGCTGCACCCATTTCGACGCGTTCCGGTTCTTCACCCCGGCCGCGGTCCCCCGCAACAACCGGCAGCTGACCCGCGATGATCAGATCCACGCCGAGCAGCCGGGTTGTCTCCACGCCAATATGGACCTGTACAAGTGGGGTTTCAAGGCGACTCCGCTCCTTGCCTCGGATCTGCTCCTCGACTGTTTCGCGCTGGCGCTGGACGCCCGGACTCTCGATATGCAAGCGAGCCCGTACGACCTTCGCGAACACGGATACGAGCCGGTGCGGATCGAAACCCCGGCGGGGCGGGCCGAATATGTGCGCCGCCAAGCCGAGATCGCGAATCGGGCGGCCCTACTGCGGAAGCGGTTGCTCACGAGCCTGGATTCCCTGCTGGAAAGAGCCTCCGAGTAGCGAGTCTGTCCGACCCGCCATCACCGCCACCGCGCCGATGGACGGGTCGGTCGGCAGCGGTCCGGCCCGTATGCGGCCGGACGCTGCTCACTCTGATCCGTCTCCTGCCCATCGGCCGGACCCACCCCGCGCAGGGTCCCACCCGGACAGCCGGCCGGATCTGTGACGCGATCAGCCGGACTGTTCGGGTTTCCGGGCCAGCACCCGGAACACCACTCCACCGCGACCGGTGCGGGCGAAGTGTTCGAGGGTGAACCCGGCGGCGGTGAGGTAACCGACCGGCTCCCGGGTGAGATGGTCCGCCGCTAATCGCACCGCCAGCGGCTCGGCCAGGCGCATCAGCGCCGCGACCGGTCGCGCGGGCCGGGCTCGACCGCCACGAACACCCCACCCGGGCGCAGCACCCGCCCGCGGCCGCCGCGGCCGCGCCCGGGTCGGGAATCGTGCAGAAGGTGTAGGTGGAGACCACGGTATCCACCGAGCCGGCAGGCAGATCCAGCCGTTGGACGTCCCCGTGCCGCAACTCCACCGGCACCGATGCCGAACGGGCGCATGCGAGGTCGAGCATCCGCTCGGACAGGTCCACCCCGATCACCCGCTCGACCGCGGCGCCGTAGAGCGGCAGGTTCAACCCGCTGCCCACTCCGATCTCCACCACCGTCCCGCGGGCCCGTTCGATCGCCCAGCGGCGCGCATCGCCGAACAGTACGCGTTCGGATCATCCGATCTGGCGGTCGTATCCGTCGGCGATACGGTCGAAGATCTGTTCCACACGGTCCAGTTCACCGTGGGCTGTGTTGCCGGACATGCACTCAGGAAACCGGCTCGGCCGCGCCGGCACATCAGGGAAACCCCCGAATCGGCGCCTGTATCGCATATCGACACGACCGGGGTGGCAGGTTCGGCAGTCGTGCCGGGAAGCCATTGCGGTGCGGGCTGTCCGGCTGGTGCCGTAGTGGGCCGAGTCCGGGCAGCGAGGAACCTTCATCGTGCTGCCGGGATGGGCCCCGGCCCCTCCGGGCGGAGCAGCGGGCTCGGTAACCGGCGGTGTCCGCCCGCCAGGCGCTGGTCGACTGCACCGCAGCCATCCCGGAAGGGGACACCGTCGTAGGGCCTTCGATCGCATGGCCGGGAGCGCGCTTCTCGAGTGCGAGGAGCTCAACGACAACAGGCAGCACTGCAGGCCGGTACGCCGGTCTCCGCTCAACTGGACCCCACATGCCGGATCAGGGCCCCGGTGGCACGCCACCCGAGCAGGCCTGGGAGGTGCCGGTCGAGGGGCCGAGGAGGAACGTGCCTTTGTCCAGGATGCTTTCGACGGCGTGGCTGTCGGCCCGGGTGAACCGGCCGTGCGGCAGTGGTACGCCCAGGGCCGAGGCCAGCTCCGGGAGTTTGACGTCGGTCAACGCTTCGACGAGGAGGCCGAGTTCGGCGGCCGCGCGGCGGGCGGCGATCCAGGCCGAAAGGTAGAGAGCGGCTCCGACGGTGGCGGCCGGCCACCACAGTAGTCCCAGTGCCAAGTAACCGAGGGACCATGCAGCCCGCACCGAGGCCGCGGTGTACCGGTCCCAGGCAAGCTGGATGGGGACGCGTTGGCTGTCGTCACACAGGTGCCACAACCGGGGCCAGACCCGGACCAGCGCCACCTGATACTGGGCGTCGACCCGCTTCTCGGCGAGGAGCAGGTGGTCTCCGATGCGGGTCGCCCGTTCGGGGAGGTAACCGGCGTGATGGTTTGGCGGGGCCGCGTTTTCGGCCTGCCGAATCCGTCGGCGGCGGACGCGGCCCAGCAACTTGCCGCTCAGCACGCCGCGTCCCAGCCACAGCCGTGCGATGAGACGGCTCAATTCCGCAGCAACGCCGGCCGAGGCCGCCGCGGTGAGCGTGACCAGCGCGGCGAGCACCAGCCGGTGTGGGGTGCTCGCCAACCACCGGGGCGGTGCCTGATCCAGTCGGTCGCTGAGCAAGGCCGGGTCGAGGGCATGCGCCGCGCCGAGCGAGTGCAGCCACCAGGACAGCGCCAGTGTCAGCGCGAAGAGCAGGCCGGGTAGTGCGAGCAGAGTGATCCACCGCTCGGCGAACTTGGACCCCAGGCCGGTGAGAAGGCCGTCCATGATGTCGCGCCGCCTAGGGGTCGAGTCGGTAGGTGGTGGGCTGCAGCGGACGGTCGTCGAGGTGGCACCACGGCTCGCGCGCGTCCTGGTCCCGACCACGCGGTGGGCAGAGGACACGCGGACAATGGAAGCGTTGCCCGATCGGGTGCGAGTCCCATACGTCCCGAAGGGGCAATTCGCCGGACCCTCGCACCGTGCCGGAGGCGTCCAGCAGCAGTGCCGCCAGCGCCTCGGTGGCAGGTCGCCCGTCCCGTACAGCCCTCACCTGGGCTTCCAGCTCCGGCCGCCAGCCGTATCTGTCCGCTTCGGCACGCAACAGCGGTAGTCGCTCGCAGAACCAGGCGTGAGCCAGTGTGGGGTCCTGCGGCGGCGCGCTCGACTCGGCGGGAGGCGGCGGGGCGGAAGCGGGTTCGTTCTGGCGGGCGCGTCGCCGGAAAAAGGAGGGCATACGTCAACTCTGCACCAGCACTGGCTATTTCAGGGTCCGATATGCACGAAGGGGGCCCAGCGGGCGGGATCGGCCCGGTATTTTTCGCGCAGCCGGCACTGCGCGTGATGGAGTGCCACTGCGGGGCCGCATCTCCCGGTCAGCACTCTGCGGTAGAAGTCGTCGGCGACCGTGGGCCCATCCGCGCTGTTGATCTGCCACATGGTCCCGATCACGTGGGAGAAACCGTTCAGGTGGAACGCCGCGGCCGGATGGAGCACCTCGTCCGCCGCCCGGGCGTCCGGGAGCGCCGAGACACAGGCCGACAGGAACGCCAGCCGCTCACCGGTCAGGTTCATATTCGCCAGTTCGTCCAGGCCGAGAGGCCCGTCGTGCAGGATCAGGCCGCTCTCGTCGCCGTGGCAGGCGATGTGAACCCACGGGTGGTCGGCCAGCGCGGCCCGTGTCGCGGCGACGGTGACCTCCTGCTCGCCCAGGGCCCTGGCTGCCGGGAACCGGGCCGAGACGATCGCCGCCTCCTCCTCGGCGTGCTCGAGTTCGGGCATGCCGGGGGTCTTGCGCAGCGAGGCGACCAGCATCGACGGAGGCCGGGTGGGAATGACGACATCCGACCCGGCCCGGTGGGCGTCTCGTAATGCCCACAGGCTGGGGGTATAAGAGGAGACGACATGGTCGATCAGTGCGGGGCCGTGCTTCTGATCGTGGTGGCCGGCCAAGTGCAGGGGAACGGCGCCCAACGGACCGGTCGGGCACCACCAGACCCGGCGGTCCGGGCCGAGATACGGCTCGACCGCCTCCAGAACAGGAGCGGCGACGGTGTCCCAGAGGAGGCGGGCGAGGGCGAGGGCATTCATACCCCTGATGGTGGGGATGAGCAGGCCGCCGGCCCGGGCGGCCAGTTCGGCATGGTCCGCCAGGGGAAGCCCTACTCGTACCGGATCACGATCGGCCGACACGACGATCGCGGCGCAGCCCGTATCGCTGATGTTGACGATGACGACGGGCCCGCCGCGGGCCGCCTCCCGCAGGTCGGAGAAGCTCATCCGCCGGCCCTCACCCTGTTCGGCCGTTACCCTCTCCCATTCGGCGGCCGGCTCGGCACGCGCCGTGGCCGCGCGGTACCCGGACAACACGCCGTGGCCTTCCGCGCCGGAATAGCCGGGCCTGTCCAGCTCACTGCGCAGTTCTGCCAGCCGGGCCGACGCTGCGCGCGGCGCTTCGGTCCGGCGCAATCGGCGGGTCTGCGACCAGATGACGGTCCGGCTCAGTTCCAGCAATTCCACGGCCCGGCCGACCTGGCCCATGGACAGCGCGAGGTCCGCGACCGATGGTGGTGACAGGGCCCGGGTGCCCAGCACCACTTTCCGGTCATGGAGGCTCAACCCGAGGGAGGCGGACTGTTCGGTCAGCATCAGGGCACGCTCGTAGTAGGAGAGGACCGCCTCGTGGTCTCCGTCCAGGGCGAGAACGGCTCGGAACACGGCGGACACGACGTTCAAGGGAAAGGACACCTCCGGCATGGCATCCACCGTGTCCAGCAGGTCCGCCACCAGCGCACGCTCCGGCCCGTACTGCCACGCCGGCGCCTGGGCGGCGGTGACCAGCAGCATCATCAGGCCTTCTTCGGCATCCGTACCCTCGGCAGCCAGGTCCCGGGCCGTCGCGGCGGCCTCCGTCAGGTCGCTGCCGTTCGCCACTGCCCGGTGCCGGAGCACCAGCGCCCAGATCAGCGCGGACGACGGACCGGCCGACCGGAGTGCGTCGATTGCGCGCGACAGCGTGGCCACATCCGCCTGCCGCTCGTATTGCTTGACCAGAAGCCGGCCGAGGACCCCACCCGCAGTCTCCGCCGGAAGCACGACGGCGGCATGCTCCGCCACAGCGAGGGCCCGGACGAGGTCGGCGTCATCGGCGGCGGGGTCTCGTGTGTGCCGCAAACCCAGAGCCCACGCGAGAGTCAGCGCGATCCCGGCACGCGCAGTGGGCCCGGCGAGAACCGGGGTGCAGCGGTGGAGTCCCTCCAGGATCCGCAAGGCCGTGGCCAAGTGCGGACTTGCCTGGGTGCGGTGGTACTCGGTCACCAGGGCATCGGCAACGACCAGACGCATCTTCACGTGTGCCTCCCACAGCGGACTGAACCGGAACAGCCGGCCCGGCTCGTCCAGCCGGGGAATTCGGGACACTGTGCGCAGCACGCTGTTCCAGAGTTCGCCGTGGGGGCGGCCCGCATCGATGCGCAGCAGCAGACCGAGCAGTACCTGTTCGCGGTACGGCCGCTCGGCGATCTCCTCACCCAGCTTCAGAACCTCCCGCGACAGCGCTTCCCGGTCTCCCTCCTTCTGCAACCGCAGGAACCGACGCCCGTAGCGCAGCAGACGGCCCAGGTAGTCCGTCAGCCAGGGGCCGGTCACGAGGAGGAACGCGGAGGTAGCAGTGCTCAGCGAGCCGAAGAACCAGAAGAACGGACGGTCGGCCACCAGCCAGCGGGACAGATTGCTACCCATCGGCACGCCCGCCAACCGATCACGGAAAAGCAAGAGCAGCAAGACCGAACACCACGGCGCAGCGGCCCAGGCGAGCGCCCCGACGGAAAGTGCCACCGGATGCTCCCGCCAGGCCACCAGACCGATGCGGATGTCCTCTCGGCGGCCCCGGAGCACTCCTGCCGTCAGCAGCGAGAGAGCCAACGCGATCAGGGGATAGATGATTTGAGAGGCCCCATTGGTTGTCAACGACTTGGACACGCCCGTTTCGGGGTCGTAGTACAACACGAAATGAAGCCCTTGCCGCTGTCCGAGCCACCACCCCCACCCGGCCATCCCAGCGCCGCCGATGACGACCGCTCTGCTGAGCCACCGCATACAGGCAGTATGGCAAGAAACCCCGCCTGCCAAGGGAGTTGTTCACAAACAGATAAGCGTCGATCGCCCCGACCAGCGCATACGATCGGATCGGCTCGGTCACCGGGCCGCGACGACGATCACCCCTCCGGCCACACCCGCGCCGTGCCGAACAGCGCCGGGCCCGAACCGCCCGAGACCACGGCAGTTCCCCGGAACGACCACGCTCTGGGCTTCGCACCATGGTCAGGGATCTGGATTCTCTGCCCGTATGCGGGGCACAAGCACAACGCGCTGTTCCTGGCGAATTCACAGATCGCGACGGGCACCGCGGTCGAGTTCGGTCACGAGCTCACCGACAACACCAAGGGCAGCCGTCCGGCGGGCACCTCCACCGTCATCGAGTTCACCACTGCCGACGGAGAGACAGTCCGATTCGACGGCGGCCCCGCGGCCTCCTCGCTCTATACCGATCTCGGTGACCGTATTCCGGGCCGCTACGACCCCGTCGATCCGGACCACGCGCTGGTCGACGAAGCGTTCCTCTTCGTCCGACTCCCCTACCTGCCGCTGATCTTCGCCGCCTTCGGCGCTGCCACGCTCGGGACGGTCGCGTGGGTGATGCTGCGATACCGGATCCGACAGCCGGCCATTCGATAGGCCCGACGGGATTCGTCACCGCCCGCCCGCATCGCCGCAGAGCGCCGCGGCGCAGGCGAATCCCTCACAGCTCCGCCTCCGCGCGCGGTGTTTTCAGCGGCCACCACGACCGCGAGCAGCCCCGAGGCGAGCAGATCCAGTGCCGAAGGGCACCGGGCAGCCCGGCGTTCCACTGCAGACGAGCAGGTCGTCACATCCGGCGTCCTGCGCGGCCCGCCGACCGCCGAGCGCGGTGTCCACCCGCGCGGCGAACGCGTCGAGCACATCGACGTACGCGCCGGGAACCCCGACCTCCATGAGCACACCGGAGCCGGTGCGGGCGAAGCCGAAGCGGAAGAACGCACAGCAGCTCGACTCCCGCCCTGCCAGGTCTCGGGCCACCGGCTCCGCCGCCGCATCGATCACCAGTTCCAACCACGCCGGGTCCGTCCGGCGGATGCTGCGCACGGATTCGGCGAAGAACCGATCGAACTCCGCGACCCGGATCGGCTGCTCCACCGTGGGCAGGGTGCACGCCTGCGGCACCCATCCACCACCACCAGGAGAAACATTCATGACACCACGGTAAGCCGGTACCCCGGTACAAGAGGCAACCCCGAATCCGGGTGCCGGATGCGTGCGGCACGCAGCACGTGGCGCGGTCTTCTGTATCCGCTATCGAGAAGGCGAGGTCGCAGGCCTCGGTGGCTCGAGGTTTTCTCCCGGTCCGTCAGCTGTTCGTGCCGCGGCTGCTGGGGACATCGACGGCGCCGACCTAGGACGGCATACGCCATGCCCTGAAGGCTCAGGCGCAGACGCGGTTCAGTTCGTCCGTGGCGGGGCCCAGGTCGGAGACAGTCTCATCGATCAAGGCATCGGCATAGCCGGTGATAGCTTCCCTCTCTTCTCCGACAGCCAGGGCTGCCACGCCCGACAGCCTGTCCGACAAGGCTCGCGTGGTGGCGTCATCCATCGTGCCGCCACTGACGTCGATCGCGGCGTTGATCAGTTCGATGGCTTTTGCACAGCTGGGCGAATTCGCATGCGCGGGCGCTGCGGGCAGGAGCTGCAGGGCGGTAACCGTTGTTGCAGTCAGCAGAGCAGCGGAGCAGAGCTTGATCACGGTGTCCTCGAGGGTTTTCGACAGGAAGGGGGCTCGACCCGCTCGAGCCGGCCACCTGATGCCACACCATAGCCGACCATCGTCCGATTCAGAAAAAGTACCGTTTGAAATCAGAGCCGGCCGCGGCCGTCTTCGCCACTTCTCGGCCGGGGCAGGCAGCCGTTTCAGATCATTGCCGATGCGTGCCGGGGTCGAGCCTGTGTCGCAGGTCCCCGGGGGTCGGTGCGGTGGTGATCTCCGCTGGAAGCAGCCCGTGTGCCTCGGATCGGCAGATCAGCCGAACTCGAGCGATATCGGCCGCGCCGGCGCGGCGATCCTCACCGGCGACCTGCTCGCCGGGACGTGAATATCGTTTCAGTGATGCATCATTCGCTGTGGAAAGCTACCTTCGTCGGCGACGAGTCGCTGTGGGTGTGTGAGTGTGAGTAGAGGTGAGTGTGGCCAGGATCAGGGTGCGTGACCGGTTGCGATTCTGGTTCGACCGGACGATGGATCGCGGGACTCCGGCGTTGATCGGTTGGCTCGGTCTGGCGTCGGCGGTGCTGATCGCGGTGACCACGGCCCTGGCCGCACTGCCGGCACCGGCCGATGTCGCGGGCGTCAAGGGCGGCTGGGTCGGTGTGGCGTGGATGAGTTTGCTGCGCACGTTCGATCCCGGGACCATGGGCAGCGACGACGCGACGGTGTTCAGCGTGCCGTTTCTGGTGTTGATGCTGGCGGTGACGCTCGGCGGGATCTTCATCGTCAGCTCGTTGATCGGTGTGCTCGTGACCGGGATGGAACATCGGATCGCGGAACTGCGCAAGGGCCGGGCCCCGCTGATCGAGGCCGGGCACACGGTCGTGCTGGGCTGGTCGGATCAGGTGTTCACCGTGGTGGCCGAGCCGGCCGCCGCGAACCAGAGAACTCGCCGCTCGAGTGTGGTGGTCCTGGCCGATCGGGACAAGGTCGATATGGAGGACCAGATCCGTGCCCGGGTCGGCAACACCGGCCGAACGCGGGTGACCTGCCGGTCGGGCAGCCCCCTCGAGCGCAGCGATCTGGAGCTGGTCAGCCTCGACACCGCCAAGTCGATCATCGTGCTGCCGCGGCCGGGTGACGACGCCGATATCGACGTGATCAAAGCCCTACTGCTGCTGAACAACCGGTCGTGGCCGGCCCGGCGACGTCGCCCCCGGCTCGGTGCTCGACATCGCCGCCCCACACCCCCCGCCCGAGGAGGTCACCGACAGTCCGCGGGTCAACTTGGCTGTCGGCTACCGGCCCTGCGAGCCGACCAGCCGACGCTCGCTGGAAGCGCTGAGTCCGGGCAGCTACCAACACGTCGTCGTGCTCACCGACGACACACTCGACGAACACCATGCCGACGACCGCACCCTGGTGACCCTGTTGCACCTGCGTGACATCGAGGTCCGGCTCGGCGACCCGTACTCGATCGTCACCGAGATGAACGATGATGCCAACCGGGAGATCGCGCAGGTCACCAAGGCCGACGACTTCATCGTCAGCAGTAAGCTGATCAGCCTGCTGCTGACCCAGCTCGCCGAGAACCGCCACCTGCATGCCGTGTTCACCGACCTGTTCGATCCCAGCGGAACCGAGATCTACCTCAAACCCGCCCCGGACTACGTGAGCCCCGGCATGGAGATCAACTTCGCCACCATCGTCCATGCGGCGCGGTTGCGCGGCGAGGCGGCAATCGGCTACCGGCTCCACCGCCACGCGGGCCGGCCTCCCGCCTACGGCGTCACCCTCAACCCACCCAAGGACACCCCGATCACCCTGTCCGCGCTGGACAGCGTGATCGTGGTCGCCGAAGACCGACCCCTGGCACACCGGAACGCGGCGCCCGCACAGCGACGCGGACGCGCATGAATTGTCCTACCCCTCGGACCTTTCGGTCGATAGCGGCGAGCCCGGCACGGAACCGGCTGTGCAGGGGCAGACGTCGTCGACCAGTGCGAACAGGACCGAACCTCGATCAGGACCCCGCGACGCCGGCCAGTGCTCGATCGGAAGCCGGGCCGTAGGGTGGCGATTGGGACAACGAGGCGGCCCTGCCCGTCGCGCTCCGGTCGAAAGCGCTCGCCGACCCGGTCTGTGTGAAGCCCATTTTCCTGGCGATGTACCGGCGACCGACCGCGACAGCGGCCGAAGTACGCAGGGTTACCGGTGCAATATGTCGATGGTCGGCCAGTTCGCCGGGCACGGCGCCGGGATCACCTCCACCAGCTTCGAGCAGTGCGCCTTCGCTGCTGGGCATCCCGGCGATGACCGCGCCCAGCGCGGCCCGCGCGGTACTCGAGGGCCGGTTCGATCCCGCGCAGGCGCTGAGCTCGCGGACCGGGAAACTCGCCTTCGGCGATGTCTCCACCGACTGGTGCCTGTCGCCACCGGAGTGGCGCGGCAACGCGCTGTACGTCACCTGCTCGGACCACGGTTTCATGGTGCTGCACGTGGACGATTCGGTGTATTCGCCTCCCGCGGACCAGCAGTCGGTTGTGGGTTCGTGAACACGCAGTTCCGGCCCTCGCGGGATTCGAGCGGTCACCAGGAGACTACGAAGCGATACCACGGACCGTCGTACTGCCGATAGGTGGTCTCACTGCCCCGGCGCTCGGGCGGAGCCCCCTGGGGTAGGTAGGCGAATCCCACCGGGTCGAGAAACCCGCCACTGGTGTAGAAATGGCACCCGGTATCCGACCGGTCCACCCACTCGATCGTGTACACGCCGATCCGGCCGGGATCGGAGCGGTGGACACACTGCGCCGCAGCCTCTTCCAGCGCAGTCTTCGACACTCGCCAACCCGCCTGTTCGGCGGCGCCCGAGTACACCACGGCAATCGCCACCACCACCAGGACCGGAGCCACGGCGCTCGGCAGCCAGGCCCGGTACCTGATCAGCCCGAACACCGCACAGATCGACCACAGTACGGCCAGACCCAGCAGTGCCCCGATGAGGAGCAGCAGATATCCGAAATCTCCGTCCGAGGCGACGAACCAGACCCCGGCGGCACAACAGATTCCGACGAGTACCGCCAACACCACCGTGGTGACCGTCCACCATTTCGCCGTCGGCCGCCGCAGTGTGCCGACCTCACCCCCGGAGACCATGGACATACTCTAGGTGCCCGCATCGCCGCAGACCGCACAGCGCCCGCGTCGACCGCCGCGAAATGCGCGAAAAGATATCGGCAGGGCACGTTCCGGCCACGGCCGTCAGGAGGCCGGGCGCCTTCCCGGCAGCCGCCGGGCCGCGGGGCCCGCCTGGGTTTCCGCCTCGCGGGGTCCATCCAGATCGTGCCCGTCCCGGCAGCGGACGACCGTGTCCACCGGCGCCGCAGTCGCGGTGCACGACGGTGAGCCCGGCGGCCCGGACCAGGCCGCGCGGCCGCGGGCGACAACCGGGGTCCCACCCCGATGTCGCCACTGCGACAGGCGGCAGACTAGCGGTCCACCGGCATCCGCGGCCACTCCCGGCCGCTGACGGCGAGCGTCGCGGGATCGGTGGTGAGGGTCGCGACCTCGTCGGATGCGTACTCCCGTTTCGCCGCGGCCGTGGACCGGACCTCGAGTTCGGCCACGCCGACCAGGACGACGAGGCCCACCACCACCAGCGCGACGGTGGTGAGCAGCGGAGTGAGCAACTCCACCGGCGCGACACCCTCCGGCACCGCGGTGTGGTCACCGTGGTGCGCACTCATGGCGGCCATCCCGGTGTAGTGCATGCCACACACCGCGACACCCATGATCAGGCCCGCACCGATGGTGTTGCCCCAGCCCTTCACGTGCAGCATGAACCACAGGGCGGCGGTCGCGGCGACCACCGCGATCAGGATGGACAGCAGCACCAGTCCGGTGCTGTATTCCATCTCCGCACCGGAGTTCATCGCGGCCATGCCCAGGTAGTGCATCCCCACGACCCCGATACCGGTGATCGCTCCGCCCAGCGGCAGGGCGATCACCTCGCGATGACCGCGCACCACGATCGCCAGCCCGATCAGGACGACCACAATCGCGATACCGGCGCTGAGCAGCGTCATCGGCATGTCGTAGCGGATGGTCATACCGCCGATGGAGAAGCCGAGCATGGCGGTGAAGTGCATGACCCAGATACCCGCGCCGCCGAGGGCGATGGCCGCCGCGATGAGCCAGCCGCCGGCCTGCTCCGACGACCGCGCGCGGACCGCGCACCGGAGACCGAGCACCGACCCGATGAACGACATGAAATAGGCGAGGACAGGCGTCACCCACCCATTGCTGAAGTGCTCGAGCTGCACGTGTAACTCCGATGTACTAGTCGATTTCCGAACCGCGTCCACCTGGACAGTAGTTCGACACACCCCGAGGGGGCCTGCAGAGTAAAAATTTCACCCTACGGGGGTGTGCGTTCGCCACTTGATGTCACAACTGAGCTAACGGGCGGACTCTCCGGATCAGCTCCGCAGGTACGCCGGAGTGGCAGGCGGCACGACGTTGTACACGAAGTTCCGCCGCAGTTCGTGATACGGCTCGCCCTCCTCGAAGAAGTTCCGGCGCATCTGCGCCAGTTCCTCGGCCCGGTACTCCGCCAGCGGTTTGGCGGCCTCGTCGGCCTCGCGGAGTTGTTTTTTGGCGGTCAGGCGGTTTTCCAGTTCGGGCGAATCGGCCAGCGCCTCCGCCTCCCGGCGTACCCAGGCGGCGAACTCGGCGGTGCCGCCGGAACCGACCCGATCCACCAGACCGAGGTCCGCGGCCGCTTTCGCGCCCACCGGCAGGGTCTCCCGGGTGAGCCGGGCGGCCTCGGCCGCGCCGACGCGCCGCGGCAGCGAATAGGTCCAGTACTCCGAGCCGTACAAACCCATCAGGCGGTAGTGCGGATTGAGCACCGCGGCCTCGCGGGCCCATACTTCGTCGGCGGCCAGCGCCAGCATCACCCCACCCGCGGCCGCGTTACCGGGCAGCGTCGAGATGACGAGTTTGTCCGTGGTGGTGAGGATCGCCTCCACGAGGTCGTTCATGGCGTTGATATTGTGCCAGGACTCCCGGGCCGGATCCTCGGCCGATTCGATGACGTGCAGGTGGATGCCGTTGGAGAAGAAGTCCCGGGCCGGACCGAAGACCAGGGCCCGGGTCGGCCGCGCACAGGCCTCGCGGTAGGCGGCGAGCAACCGGCGGCACTGCGCGGTGCTCATCGCTCCCCCCGCGTAGGCGAATTCGAGGTAGCCCACCGACCCTTCCTCGCGGTAGCGCACCTCCGACCAGGTATCGCGGACAGCCGCCGCGGCCGCCGACACCGGCACCTCCGGGGTGGCCGGGGGCAGATCGGCGCCCAGTGCCGCCACCGCGGGCCGTTTGAACGTCGCCGGTCCGCCCGGTGTCCGGCGGCGCCGCAACTGCGGCAACCACACCGCGCCGTCGACGGTGGCCCGGCAGATCGCGCCGTCCCGGGTGGCGATCACCGCGCCCGGCTCACCACGCAGCCGGTCCTCGTGGTGGCCGCCGTGCACGAAATACTCACGGCCGTAGAGTTCGTCGAGTACGCCTGGCTGCGAATCGGCCGCGCGGAGTTTGCGCAGCACCTCGGCGGTGCTGTCGGTCGTCCAGTCGATCCGGCGGTACTGCTGGGAATGGTAGGGCCGCAACCGGCCCCGGACATCGGGCCGGTCGTAGTCCAGCGGCTCCGGCACGAAATCCCCGGCGCCGAAACGTTCGACGGCCAGCAGTACCGCGGCGACGGCGGCATCCGACATCTCGTTGCGATACAGCTCGCTCTTCCCGCACGCGGGGACCGGGAAGGGCACCGAGGCCCAGATCGGCCCGGCATCCATCTCCTCGACCGCCTGGAGCACGGTGACTCCCCATTCGGAGGCGCCCTCGCTGATCGCCCAGTCGAGCGAGGAGGGTCCGCGATCGCCCTTGGGACCGGGATGCACGATCAGCACCGGGTGCTCGGTCCAGATGTCCTCCGGGACCGCGGTGGTCAGCATCGGCGCCACGATGAGATCGGGCCGGAACGCCGCGACCCGGGCCCGCAGCAGATCGTCACCGAGCGCCAATTCGACCGCGACCTCGTGCCCGCGATAGCGCAGTTCGGTGTGCACACGCTGTGTGAGGCTGTTGAAAGCACTCGCGACCAGCAGGACTCGCAAAATTCTCCTCCATCGAACAGGGAACCGATCGTTCCCCGGATACGGTCTCGACTCGACCAAGCTAGTCCTGCCCTGGAATGTCCGCAGCCCGAGCCCTCCCCGACGCGCTACTGCGCGAACCGCTTCCCCGAGGGCGGCGGCCCGCCGCGACACCTCACGGAGCGATGTGCAGCCCGAATCCGGTGGCCCCCGGCTTCTCGCGTCCCGCTTCGAGCCGGAGCGAGCGATCGTAGTCACCGCCGCCCTGGCGCCGATACCGGATCGGCTCGGCACTGTCCAGCTCCGCCAGCCGCTTACGCAGATCGATGGCGAGCTGTTCGAAACGTTCGTCGTTCACCCGGATCGCGCCGTGTACGACGAACGGCGGCAGCACATCCATGCCCGGGTAGTAGAGGATGCCGTGGTGGATGGGGAACAGCAGATCCGCTGTCGGGCCGTTGATTCCACGGTCGGAGTAGGCGGGTTCCCGGCCACCGACGGCCACCACCAGCATCGCCCGCCGGCCGGCGAGTACGCCGTCGCCGTAGCGCGGGATGGCGGTACCACCCGCGCCGTAGGCGAAGCCGCAGGTGAACACCCGATCCACCCAGCCCTTGAGAATGGCGGGCATGGCGAACCACCACAGCGGGAAATGCAGCAGCACCGTATCGGCCCACAGCAGTTTCTCCTGCTCGGCTCGAATATCCTCGCTCAACGTACCGTTCGCGAAGGCCTCACCCGAAGCCAGCATGAAGTTCGTCTCCTCGACCGCGCCGAAATCGGAAGCGTCGGCGTGTGCTTTCCAGCCCATGGCGTAGAGGTCGCTCACCCGCACCTCGTGGCCGTCGGCCCGCAACTGTTCGACGGCCACATCTTTCAGGGCTCCGGTGAGCGAATCGGGTTCCGGGTGCGCGTAGACGATCAAAACCTTCATGTCCGGGGCAACACCGCGACCCGGCGTGCCCATTCCTGACGGCCCCCGCGCGGGCGCGCCCGGTATACGAACACGCAGTCCCCGGCCGCTCGCGGAGCCGGGGCCTGCGCACTGTCGTATCGGGGCCGGTTACGCCTCGTTCTTACCCGCCAGCGCCTTGGCCTCACGGCGGCGGCGGTGCAGGATCGGCTCGGTGTAGCCGTTGGGCTGCGCGGTCCCCTCGAGGATGAGATCTTTCGCGGCCTGGAACGCGACACTGCCCGCGAAATCGGGCGCCATGGGACGGTAGCCGGGATCGCCGGCGTTCTGCCGGTCCACCACGGGCGCCATCCGCTCCAGGCTCGCCACCACCTCGTCGGTGGTGACCACACCGTGACGCAGCCAGTTGGCCATCAGCTGGCTCGAGATCCGCAAGGTGGCCCGGTCCTCCATCAGCGCGATATCGGAGATATCGGGCACTTTGGAACAACCCACGCCATGGTCGATCCAGCGCACCACATAGCCGAGGATGGACTGCGAGTTGTTGTCCAGCTCCTGCTGCTTGTCGGCTTCCGACCAGTTGGTGTCCGCGGCCAGCGGGATCTGCAGGATGTCGTCGACACTCGCGCGTGCCCCGCCCTTGGCGATCTCGGCCTGCCGCTTGAACACGTCCACCAGGTGGTAGTGGGTGGCGTGCAGGGTGGCCGCCGTCGGCGAGGGCACCCACGCGGTGGTGGCGCCGGCCTTGGGGTGACCGATCTTCTGCTCGAGCATGCCGGCCATCAGATCCGGCATGGCCCACATTCCCTTGCCGATCTGCGCCTTGTGCGGCAGGCCGGCCGTGATACCGGTATCGACGTTCCAGTCCTCATAGGCCAGGATCCAGCGCTGGGTCTTCATCTCGGCCTTGCGGATCATCGGACCCGCCTCCATGGAGGTGTGGATCTCGTCGCCGGTGCGGTCCAGGAAACCGGTGTTGATGAAGACCACCCGGTCGGCGGCGGCGTTGATACACGCCTTGAGGTTCACCGTGGTGCTGCGCTCCTCGTCCATGA
>NZ_JBKOOL010000111.1:0-18861 GCF_046764065.1 Nocardia sp. NPDC002869 | reverse complement strand
GCCTCGAAGCGCATGCGCGAAGCGCGAGTCTCGAGGCCGAAACGGCGAGACGGGCCTCAACCCTTGGAGGTGTCTCGCAAAACTCGACGCATGCGGGTTGCGTCGGCATTCGACGTCCGGATCGGCATGCGGACCCACGCGAGCAGCAGACCGCTGCCGCCCTCGCGGCCGCCGGGCCGCGCTGTGCCGCAGCGGGTGTTCGGCATCACTGGTGCGTGCTGATCAACCATGCACTTCCGTGCGGTTGTCCCGGAGGGTGACGAAGCCCCGCTGGAAATTCTGCTGGACTCCGCCCGGGATCGCGAACTCGTCGCTGATCGGGAAACCGAGCCGACCGGCTTCGTAACCTGCGTCACGCCAGGCATCCATGATGGGTCCGTCGCGAACCGCCCACGCGCCGGACAGGGGACTCCAGTAGATGCTGCCGCCCTCGAAGCGGGTGAACTGGCCGAGGTCTTTCAGCGGGGCCTGGGCGGCGGCCGGGAAACCGAGCCGGCTGTTCTCGAAGCCGAGCTCGGCGTATTTGGCCAGGATCATCCCTTCGACGCGATGTGCGCCGGTGGCGGGGCTGAAGTAGAAGGGGCCGCCTTCGAAGGACTGGACCGCGCCGTCGCGGTTCGGCGTCTTCACTTCGGGGCCGACCGGGTAGCGCGCGGGGCCGCCCTCGAAGCCCTGCCTGCCCCATTCCTCGAGGATCGCGCCGCGCACCACCTGCGCGCCCGTTTCCGGGGTCCAGTAGAGCGAGCCGTGCCGGAACGGCTGGAAGCGGCCGCGGCCGTCCGGTAGCGGCTGTTCGGCGCCGGTCGGCAGCCCGAGACCGCCACGGGGCCCGGCCGCCGCCTGGTAGCCCCCGCCGATCCGGCCGGCCACCGGATACGCCCCGCTGTCCGGGGAGTAGAAAACGCGGCCGTGGCGGAAGTCTTGAGCCAGCCCGCCGGGGACCTGGTATTCGCCGGTGAGGCAGTCGCCGAGCCAGCCGTTGCCGCCGGTGACCGCGCCGATGGCGCCCGCGACCGCGCATTCGGGCTTGCCGGCGGGCACCCCGAGCGCGCCGGCCGCCTGCGACCACGACTGCCGCATTTCGAAATCCCAATACGGCCAGGTGTGGGTACCCGCGGCCCGGTAGTTCACGGTCGCGGGGATTCCCAGCTCGCCGAGTTTGTCCACGAAGTTCTGTGAGGTCAACAGGGCCAGTGTCTCCAGGCCCATCCCGAACATATTGGTGCTCACCCCCGGAATTTCGCCGCCCTCGTCGTGTTTGCCGGAGACACCGGTCCCGCTGGAGATGTAGAGCGATTTACCTTTCAGCCGATCGGCGAGCAGCAGCGGATCGTGTTCTTCCCACTGCGGGCTTCCGGGCGGTCCCCACATGGCACCGGAGTCGAAGCCGCCCGCGTCGGCCATTGCCAACCGAATAGCCTGCGGCATACCGAGGCTGGTGGTCGTGAGAAAACCCGAATAGGAAGCGGCGTATTTCACGAACTCCGGATTGCGCGCGGCCAGGAACATTGCGGCCGTTCCGCCCATGGACAGTCCGGCGATTCCCCTGGACGAGGTGGCGCGCCACTGACTCTCCAGCAGCGGGGGGAGTTCCTTGGTGAGAAAGGTCTCCCATTTGTAGTTCTTACCGTTGTCCGGTTGCAGCCAGTCGGAGTAGAAACTCGATTGCCCGCCGACCGGCAGCACCACGGTCGTGTTCTTGTCGGCGTAGAAATCCACCGCCCCGGCGTCCTTTATCCAGCCGTTCTCGTCGTCGGTGGCACGCAGGCCGTCGAGCATGTACAGCACCGGGAACTTCGCGTCCGGCTGAGCGTTCCAGTCCCGGGCGAGCAACAGCCGCACCTGGATCGGGACGCCCATGGCGGGCGAGTCGACCCAGACGGCCACATCGCGGTCGGTGTGCCAGACCACATTCCGGATCGTGGCAGGGGACGCGGCAACGGTCGGCTGGGCGACGGCGGGAGCCTGTGCTGCGGCGAAGGGAAGCACCAGCGCGGCGGCCCAGGCCGTCAGCTGCCGCCGGGCGCGTCCGCGGGACCCGCCGACCGTCGTCCCCCGGTGTGCGCGTGTCATCCCTGCCACCCACTGTTTGTACCGCCGCGGCGTGCGGATATCCGGGAGGACGCGCGGACAGCAAACCAGTTCGCCACCGCCGTGCGGTCCGACGACAACGGCGCCACCTGCTTCGATACGAAGCGGGTGGCGCCGTTGGGGAGAACTATCGGTTCAGCGGCAACCGAATGGCGTGCCTTCGATCACCAGCCGTTGGTGGAATCCAGGAACATCTTGCGCGAGGCGAAGAGCTGGCCCTCCCAGTACTTCCAGGAGTGGGTGCCCACATTCGGGAAGTCGAAGTGGGCGTTGATGCCCAGTGTCTTCAGGCGGGCCTGGAAGGCACGGGTGTTCACCAGCGACAGCGCTTCCAGCGCCATGGCGTTACCGGTGTTGAACGCGCCGACCGCACCGGCCGGCTTGTCGTACGGACCGGGCAGGCCGCTGGCCGCCGAGATGTACATGGGCAGGCCACGCAGCTGCGGGGCGAACACGAACGGGTCCATCCGCAGCCACTGCGGGCTCCACGGCGCGGCCATCGAGTCGACGTTGAATTTGCCGGCGTCCAGCATGGCGATACGGATGGCCTCACGCATACCCGGCGCCGAGATGTTCAGGTAGCCGGAGTAGGCGGCGGCCGAGCGGAACTGGTCGCGATGGTAGGCGGCCAGGGCCAGGGCGGCACTACCGCCCATGGACAGACCCGCGATCGCGTTGTTGGTCCGCGACACGCCGTGGCCCTCGAGGAAGGCGGGGAGTTCCCGGGTCAGGAAGGTCTCCCACTTGTAGGTGAACTTCTGCCCGTTGGTGTTGCTGGGCGAGTACCAGTCGGCGTAGAAGCTCGACTGGCCGCCGACCGGCATGATCAGGGAGATGTTGTCGTTGCCGAACTGCTCCAGCGCGTTGGTCTCGAAAGACCAGGCATTGCGGTCGTCGCGGGCGCGCAGGCCGTCGAGCAGGTAGAGGCCGGCATTGCCGCCGCGCGCCGCCCACTGCACCTGGACCTTGATCGGACCCATGCTGGAGGGAACCAGCAGTTCTTCGAAAGCGCCGCGCTTGACCGGTGCCGCGGGCGAAGCCAGCGCGGTCGGGGCCGCGATACCTGCCGCGACGGGTAGCGCGAGCACTGCCGCACCGATAGCCAGAATCCGGTTACGCCAGCCGCGGGGTGCCCGCGACCGCCCGGTACTTCTCTTCGGGCCGGCTGCCCTGCCGAAACGCATGAATTCTGCTCTCTTTCTGCTGTTGTGGCGTTGTCGCTACCGCTGTGCGGACAACACCCCGTTTCTTCTCGGCGGCGCCGGCGACCGGGTCCCGACCTACCACTGGGCCGACAGCGCTACAACGATCTGGTCACAGATGTGCTCGCTAGACTTTATTCGACCTCATCGAGCCGAGCAAGGCCGTGCTGATCGGCGGGCCGAAATCCGCCGCGAGAACCGCTGTGATCGCCCCGTGACGATACCTTGCCGGAGCGTTGATGTCTCGGCGGGCCGGGATATTCGGCTGTTATCGAAATCGCGCTCCGACCTGGCCTGTGTAACGGAATACCAACCGAGGACGAATTCCTATCGACAGCAGTGTGCCCGCCCCGAACGATTCCTTCCGGGCGGGCACACTGCACTGCGTGCGGGGCCCCGCGAACGGGGCCCCGAACTGGCGTTATCCGATATTCGCCGACAAATCGGGGAGCATCCGGTACACCTCGGCCTCCCAGTAAGTCCAGGAGTGAATACCGGTCGCCGGGAACGAGTAGGTGACATTGTTCGCGCCCAGTGTCATCATCCGCACCTGGAATGCCCGGGTGTTGGCCAACGCGAGAGCCTCGAGCCCCATACCGTTGATCGTGTTGCCGTTGAACCCGTCGGCGGGCCCGGGCAGCGCGCTGCCGGCGGAGATCCACAGCCGGGTGTTGTGATCGCGCAGCAGCGGCGCGAAGACGAACGGGTCCATCCGCAGCCACTGCGGGCCCCAGGGCGGCGCCATGGAATCCACGTTGTAGCCGCCGGCGTCGATCATGGCGGTCCGAATGGCCTCGCGCATACCGGGCGCGGAAACATTGAGGTAGCCGGAGTAGGACCCGGCGAAGCTGAACTGATCGGGGTGGTAGGCGGCCAGGGCGAGGGCGCCGCTACCGCCCATCGACAATCCGAAGACGCCGTTGCGGTTCGGGTTGAAGCCGAGCCGGTCGCGCAGGGCCCAGCGCAGATGCTGGTTGATGAAGGTCTCCCAGGCGTAGCGGTAGCTCTTGCCCGGACCCTCGGAGATCACGTTGAGGGCCCCGGAGCCGGAGGACGAACCCGTCGGCGGGAGCCCGAGGAAGGAGCTGGCCGCGTTCCAATCCGCGTAGAAGCTGGACATACCGCCGATCGGCATGACGACGTTGATGTTCCAGTCGGTCAGCGCGTTGGCGACGTTGGTGTCGTTCTCCCAGCCGCTGTGCGTTTCGGGAGCGCGCATACCGTCGAGGGCGTAGACCACTCGGCTGGTGTTGCCGTCCTTGGCGCGGAAAACCCGCGACCTGATCGGGCCCATCTCCGGTGAGTCGACCCAGAAATCGAAGCCGGCCGGATTGGGGGCCGCCTCGACCCGGGGGGCCACATCGGACAGAGCCACCGCGAGGGGGGCCAGTAGCGCCACCGCCACACCCATCGCCCATCGCTGTACCCACCGCCGGGTACGCACCGATCCGGGTCTGCGCGCACTTCGCATTCGACTAGACCTTTCGCCTGGACAGCCGGACAGCAAGTACCTAGCTACATTACCGGCCCCATCTCGGATACATAGACCACAGCGCCCATCGGGAGATGGAAGCCGTTATCTGGATACATGTTCCTGGTACATCAATCGGCTATACCCGCGTTCATGTTGCCGAATAGTGTCGTAGGTCACAGTCGCTTGCGAGGTGGCGTACACATTTGTTGCCGAACCAGCCGACAATACCCCTTGGCAACAATTGCGCAAAGACATCGGCCGGACAGTGCCGGCCGCGGCCGGTCAGCCGATGTTCGCCGACAGATCCGGGATCATCCGGTAGACCTCGGTCGCCCAGTACTGCCAGTTGTGCACGCCGACGGCCGGGAAGTCGTAGGTGGCGTTGGTCGCGCCCAGCGTCATCATCCGCACCTGGAACGCCCGGGTGTTGGCCAGCGCCAGTGCCTCCAGGCCCATCGCGCTGATCGTGTCGAAGCTCAGACCGTCGGTGGCGGCCGGGAGACCGCTGCCGGCCGAAATCCACAGCCGGGTGTTGTGCTGGCGCAGCTGCGGCGCGAACACGAACGGATCCATCCGCAGCCACTGCGGGCTCCACGGCGGCGCCATGGCGTCGATATTGAAACCGCCGGCGTCGAGCATTGCCACCCGCAGCGCCTCCCGCATACCGGGCGCGGAAACGTTCAGATATCCGGAGTAGGAACCCGCGTACCGGAACTGATCGGGGTGGTAGGCCGCCAGGGCCAGGGCCGCGCTGCCGCCCATGGACAGCCCGAACACACCATTGCCGTTCGGGTTGAAACCGAGCCGGTCGCGCAGCGCCCAGCGCAGATTGCGGGTCAGGAAGGTTTCCCACTTGTAGGTGGTGGTCCGCCCGACTCCGGCCGCCGACCCCGAGGCCAGGCCGGAACCCGAATCGGCCGCCGACCCGGTGACACCACCGGCGCTACCCGAGCTGCCCAGCCCGAAGAAGTCGCTCGGCGCGTTCCAGTCCGCGTAGAAGCTCGACCGGCCGCCCACCGGCATGACCACATTGATATTCCACTTGGTCAGTTCCCGCGCGACATCGGTATCGATCTCCCAGCCATTGAGGTCGTCGCGGGCACGCATCCCGTCCAGGGCGTACACGACGCGCGCGGTGTTGCCGTCGGCGGCGCGGAACACGCGCGACTTGATCGGCCCCATCTCCGAATCGACCCAGAAATCTATCCCACCGGGATCGAACTGGGCCGACGCCGGGGCCGCGGGCCCGGCCACCGAGGCGCCGACCGGGAGCAGCGCTGCCAGGGACAGCAGCACCGTGCGCTTCAGCCGACCGCCCAGCCCCGGACGTGAGCTCCGGACATCACGGCCGATAACCCCTCGCATGTGTTCCCGCCCTCCGTCGTGCGACCCACGGCCGCGCAGTACGACTACCGGTCCCCGGCCCGGATGAGCCCGGGGCCGGACGCCAGCACTTTAACCCGACCACCGTTCACCCGCCCACCAGGAATACGCAGAAGCGGCCGGCGGCCGAACCACGGTCAGGGAATCAGCAGTTCAGCGCGCCGGTGGTATCGGATCGACGAGACCACAGCGTTGAATCTCATATTTCGGCACCCGATCGATGCGGTACGCGGCGAACTCGAAGGCGTGCAGCAGATTGTGCTTGAACCGCTCCAGCGTGAGCGGGCCTTTGTACGAGAGCGTGAGCGCGTAGGTGTCCGGGCACGACATCGCCACCCGAGCCTGTTTCACCCAATCCTCGTCCATGTACCAGGGCAGCCAGGGCTTGATGTCGACCATGCCGGTCTCCACGATCACCCAGTCCGCGTACAGGCTCTTGTCGTGCCCGATCCGGCCGTCGGTGAGCCGATCGGTGTGCGCGGCCAGGGGGTAGGCCAGGCCCATCGGATCGATGACCCGGACATCCAGGGGGACGTTCATGCTGGTCATGCCGAGGTTCAGGAAGTAGACCGTATGCCCGTATCCACCCGGCGGGATGGGCAGCGGCGGCGGGGCGATGTACCACATCATGAACGACGGCGAATTGAGCAGCAGCCCGCCGTCCGGTGTGTTCTCGATCGCCTCCACCATGGGGCGCATCCGAGCGTAGTCGAGGTAGTCCTCGGCGCGGATGGGGTGATCGTGACCGGTGTTGAGCACGTAGTAGATCCGCTCGTCCGCGATCCCGGACTTGTTGATGTGGGTGCCGGACTTGATGGCGGTGGTACCCGACGCCAGCAGCGCCCACGCCACCGTGCCCACCAGCGCGACGACCAGGAACGCGAAGGTAGGGGCCTCGCGGCGGGTCAGTGATCGCAGACCGCCCTCGGGCAGCCGCACCGGAAGCACCGCGACCGGTAGCAGGAACAGGAAGAGCTGCGGCAGCAGCATCCGCCCGTGCATGAAATCGCCGCCGACGCGCAGCGCGTAGATCGTGAGCAGCATCGCGGCACCGAGCACCAGCGCCACCACTGCGGACGGTGAACGCAACCGCTCCCGGAACTGCCGCAGCCGACCGGCCGCGGGGTCCACCGCGGTACCGGTATCCGGGCGCAGGTAATGTGCCCGCGCGGCGACCAGGCCCGCGGCCAGCAGGACGACGAGCGGTACGTAGAGGTAGTAGGGACCGGCCAGATCCCACAGGTAGGTGAAGCCCTGGCCCCATTTCGCCCCGCCCGCGTCCTTGGCGACCGCGGTGTTGGGGTAGGGCAGGCCGTAGTAACCCATCCGCCAGATCTGGTAGAGCAGCGGAACCGCGCCGGCGACCGCTACCACGACGCCCCGCAGCAGCCACGGGCGCAGCCGAGATCGCGGCATCGGCGCACAGAAGACGAGCAGCAGCGCCAGGCCGCCCACCACGGTCATCTCGGGCCGGACCAACGGTGCCAGACCGGCCAGGAAGGCCAGGCCCAGCAGCCGGGGCGCGGTCGGCCGTTCGGCCTTGCTCCACCGGACCAGCAGCAGCCACAGCAGCGCGATCCAGCAGATGACCAGGCAGTTCTCCAGCCCGGAAGTCACGTAGTCGCGGGCGGGCGGTACGGAGATGTAGGCCAGCGCTCCGGCGGGCAGCAGCAGCGTCGAGGAGTCGGGGCCCCAGAGTTTGCCGGTGCCGAGCATCGCGAACAGCACCGCCAGCAGTGACAGTGTCAGCGCGACACCGAGCACCACGTATTCCAGCCGGCCCTGGGTGAGCCAGCTGAAGAACCAGACGACATAGGTCCAGGCCGTACTGGTGTTGGTCTCCACCCGTTCGCCCGCGTTGAAGACCGGACCGTTGCCGGCCAGCAGGTTGCGGACGGTACGCAACACGATGAGCCCGTCGTCGGCGATCCAGCGCCGTTCCCAGCCACCGAACGCGAACAGGGCGACGGTCACCAGAATGCCGCCCGCGAACACCGCCCGCGAGACCGAGCGACCCGGCGAGCGCCGCCGCTCGGTGGCAGCGCGCTCGTCGGGCTGTTCTGTTTCGGCTACCGCAATCTCGTCAGAAGAGATAGACAGCGACACCTACCGCTCCAATCCAGGCGATGGCGAGCAACTGCAGGACGCGATCGCCGAACGCGATCTCCTCGGGCTCACCGGCCTCACCACCGTCGACATCCACGGCGTAGCGCAGGATCGCGACGGTGAACGGGATCATCGAGAGGGCGAACCATTCGGTGTCCTTGGCCGCGCCCTGTTCGAAGGCCCACAGACCGTAGAAGACCACCACCGCGGTCGCGGCCAGACTCCAGATGAACCGTAGGTAGGTCGGGGTGTAGTACTCCAGCGATTTACGGATCTTCGCACCGGTGGACAGCGCCAGTTGTAGCTCGGCGTAGCGCTTACCGGCCGCCATGAACAGCGAGCCGAAGGCCATGATGAGCAGGAACCACTGGGACAGCGGGATTCCCGCCGCCACACCGCCGGCGATCGCACGCAACAGGAAGCCGGAGGACACGATGCAGATGTCCAGGACCGCCTGGTGTTTGAGACCGAAGCAGTACGCCAGCTGCACCCCGATGTACACGCCCATCGTGACGGCCAGCTGCCAGGACGCCAGGAACGACAGCGCCAGCGAACCGAGCAGCAGCACCGCCGACAGCGCGAAGGCGAGATTCACCGGGACCACACCGGCGGCGATCGGACGGAACCGCTTGGTGGGGTGGGCCCGGTCGGCCTCGACATCCATCGCGTCGTTGGTGAGGTAGACACCGGACGCGGCCATACAGAAGACGATGAAGGCGATGGCCACATTGGCGAGCACATCGAGATCGGTCACCGAACCCGCCGCCATCGGGGCGGCCAGCACGAGGACGTTCTTCACCCACTGGCGCGGACGAGCTGCCTTGACCAGGCCCCCGACCAGCGTTTTGGGAGGCCCTTTCACTTCGGCTTCGGCCAGATCGGCGCCGGTGGGCTCTTCACTCATGGCGGGCAGCGCCTTTTCGTCTTGTGCGGTCACTGTCGAGTCTCTTTTCGGCGGCGAGCAGGGCGGCGGCGGACGCGGCACCGAGCGCGGAACCGGCGAGCACATCGGAGGGGTAATGCACCCCGAGCACGACTCTGGACAGCAACATCGGCGGTACGAGCACCGCAGGCAAGGGTAGCCCGGTCAGTTTTCCGAGTAGCACCGCCGCCGCGGTTGTCGAGGTCGCGTGCGAGGAGGGGAAGCTCAACTTGCTCGGTGTCGATACGCTGACCTGCACCGATGGCGCGTGCGGGCGGGGCCGGCGGACGATCCGCTTGATCACGATGGACGCCGCGTGCGCCCCCACCGCGCCGACCGCCACCCCAGCCCACTGCCGACGCCGGGGTTTGTCGACCAGCGCGCCCACCGCGGCGATACCGACCCAGCCGAGCGCGTGCTCCCCGAAATGCGACATACCGCGTGCCGCCGCGATCACCGGCGGGGTCGCGATGGCGCCCTGAACCGCTTCGAGGATCTTGACTTCCGCCGGTGCCCGGCCGGTACCCGAATCCTGCAGGCTCGGGTTCATGGCGTTCACCGCTGGCTCTCCTCGCTGCTGTCGATCCCGAAAACCTTCTCCCACGCCGCCGTACCGGTGAGTTCCGCGTGCGCGGCGCGGTAGCGCCCCCGCATCTCCGGCAGTCGCGCGGCGAGTTCCTTGCGCAGCCGCAGCGCTTCCCGGAGCAGACCGTAGGCCTGGCGGGGGTCGCGCTTGCGATACACCACGCCGCGCCCGTCCGCGGTGGTGACGGTGACCCCGTCGACCTGCGAGAGCAGGAACCAGCGCGCATCCAGCGTGGGCACGTTCAGCTGGGGCCGGTCGTGGTGCTCCTCATGCGCCGGACGCAGATTGTGCAGCAGGCCCTTGCCGAGCCGCACGATCTTGGCGATCGGATTGGCGGGCTCGCCCACCGCGCCGACCCCGATTCCGCTGGCCAGCGGGAGTTCGGTGGAAGAGGGCAGGATCACCGCGTCCGGATACTGTTTGCGCAGTTCGTGTACCGCGCCGAGCGCGCTCGGCAACAGTTCGAACAGGCGCTGCGGACCGGCCAGGAAATCGCGGATCGCCAGATTCTGGATGGCGACCGTCGAATATTCCAGGCAGAGCAGGTGTTTGAGGGTCGCCTTGACCGTGTGGGCGATCATGCTCCGGCCGTTGCCCGGCTGGTACAGGGCGGCGACTACCAGGCGATTGCGCAGGTGGAAGTACGCCTGCCAGTCGATCGCGTCGTCCTTGTCGCTCCACGCCATATGCCAGACCGCGGCGCCGGGCAGGGTGACCGTCGGATATCCGGCTTCCCGGGCGCGCAACCCGTATTCGACATCGTCCCATTTCAGGAACAGCGGTAGCGGCTGGCCGAGTTGTTCGGCCACCTGCCGCGGGATGACGCAGGTCCACCAGCCGTTGAAATCGCCATCGATACGCCGGTGCAGCAGTTTCGAATTGTCGCGGTCGCGCAGCGGGTATTTGGCGAAATCGTGGTCGTAATCGACATTCGGCGCGGCCGACCACATGAAGATGTTGCGGTCGACGACCTCACCCATCACATGCAGATGGGAACGCTCCTGCAGGTTGAGCATCTGGCCGCCCACCAGCACCGGCGATTTCGCGAATCGGGCGAAGGCCAGCGCGCGCAGGATCGAATCCGGCTCGATCTCGATATCGTCGTCCATGTAGACGATGAATTCGGCACTGGTGGTTTTCAGCGCCTCGTACATCACCCGGCTGTACCCGCCCGACCCGCCGAGATTCGGCTGATCGTGAATGGCGAGCCGGGCGCCGAGGACGGCGGCCGCCTCGTCGAATCCGGGCTCGTCGACGACCTTGCGGGTGCCCTGATCGGGGATGATCACCGCGTCGATCTGCGCCAGCACCAGCGGATCGGCACCGAGCGCTTTCAGCGTGGTGACCGCGTCGGTGGGGCGGTTGAAGGTCGGCATACCAACCGCGATCCGGCCCTCTCCGGGCGCCTCGATCGGCGCGTACCAACCTCCGGACACCAGGGTGACCGCGGTGTCGGTGGTGATGTCGAACCAGAGCCAGCCGCCGTCCTCGAACGGGCCGAAATCGGCCTCCATCTCGACCGACACCGTCTCCGCGCCGGAGGCCACCGCGAATTCACGGCCCTGGACATGGATACGGGAACCGTCGGCCTTCGAGCGGTACAGGTCGACACGGCCGTGCCCGGCCAGCTCCAGCCGCAGCACCACCGAGTCGAGCATGCTCCAGCGCCGCCAGTAGCTGGCCGGCAGCGCGTTGAAATAGGTGCAGAACGACACCTCGGACTCCGCACCGATCGACAGCGAGGTCCGGGTGGTGGCGTGGGCGCGCCGCGCGTTGGTCGCCGACTCCTCCAGGTAGAGGGTGCGCACATCCAGCGGCTCGCCAGGCCGGGGCAGGATCACCCGTTGCAGTAGCGATTTCGCTCGGGTCGCGGACGCACTGGGCGCCAGTGATGCAGAGATCATACGTCGTTGTTCTCCTCGGCCAGCGGCGCACCTGTCTCCAGGTGCGGACGCAGCACATTGTCGAACATGTTCAGCGCGCTCGCGATGGCCATGTGCATGTCCAGGTACTGATAGGTACCGAGGCGGCCGCCGAACAAGACCTGCGCGCCGACGGTCTCCTTCTTGGCCAGCTCGCGATACGCGGCCAGTTTGGCCCGGTCCTCGGGGGTGTTGATCGGATAGTACGGTTCGTCGCCGGTCTTGGCGAAACGCGAGTATTCGCGCATGATCACCGTCTTGTCGGTCGGGTAGTCCCGTTCCGGGTGGAAATGCCGCGGCTCGATGATCCGGGTGTAGGGCGGATCGGCGTCGTTGTAGTTCACCACCGAGGTGCCCTGGAAATCGCCGGTGGGCAGCACCTCGGTTTCGAAGTCGATGGTGCGCCAGCCCAGCTCACCCTCGGCGTAGTCGAAGTAGCGGTCCAGCGGGCCGGTGTACACCACCGGGGCGTCCGGATTCTGCGCGCGCAGCTCGTCGCGGACATCGAACCAGTCGGTATCCACCCGGACCTCGATCAGGTCACTGGCGGCCATGTTCTCCAGCCACTTCGTGTACCCCTCCTTGGGCAGGCCCTCGTAGGTGTCGTTGAAGTAGCGGTTGTCGAAGGTGTAGCGGACCGGGAGCCGGGTGATATTGCCGGCGGGCAATTCCTTGGGGTCGGTCTGCCACTGTTTGGCGGTGTAGTCGCGGACGAACGCCTCGTACAGCGGGCGCCCGATCAGCGAGATGGCTTTTTCCTCGAGGTTCTGCGCGTCGGCGGTCTCGATCTCGGCGGACTGCTCGGCGATCAGTGCGCGAGCCTCGTCCGGGGTGAAATACCGGCCGAAGAATTGCGACACCAGGCCCAGCCCCATCGGGAACTGGTACGCCTGACCTTTGTGCAGGGCGAAAACGCGATGCTGGTAGCCGGTGAACTCGGTGAACTGCGTGACATAGTCCCAGACCCGTTTGTTCGAGGTATGGAACAGATGCGCGCCATATTTGTGGATCTCGATACCGGTTTCCGGTTCGGGTTCCGAATAGGCATTACCGCCGATATGCGGGCGGCGATCCAGCACGAGGACTCTCTTGCCCAGTAAGTTCGCGCTGCGCTCGGCGATGGTCAGCCCGAAGAAGCCGGAGCCGACGACGATCAAGTCGAACTGTGCGGTGTTATCTGAGTTACCCGGAGACGATGCGGCGGTCACGGGAGCCCAGCGTATCGGAAGCGTTTCCCGGCGCCAGTCGGAGTCGGAAGGTCAGGGGTCTTGCCAGGTGAGCGGCTTCCCGCGCCGTCCGTCGCGGAAAACACGCGCCGGGGCCGGTGCGGTCCGGCCCCCCGGCGCGGGAAAAGTGCCGTTCACCGGCCCTGTCAGCGGTAGCCGTACGGGGCGACGCCGTAGGCACCGACCGGAACGGGCGTGCGGGCGGCCTCGATCCATCGTCTGGTGGGGGCGATGGCGGCCAGCACGAGGGTGAGGACCGCGAAGAGCGGAGCACCGAGAACGCTGATACCGCCACCGACGGCGACCACACCGATCACGACGACGGTCAGCACGATCGAGAGCACGCAACCGAGGATGACCATCACTCGGCCGGTATTGCTGCGACGCAGCAGCAGGATGCCGCCGGTCAGGAGCAACAGAGCAAGGACGCTGTAGGCGATGCCGAGCACCACACCGGTACCTGCGAGGTCGAAATCGAAATCGATATCGGGCCCGCTGGAACTCGAACTGGAACTGCTCCGGCGGCGGGCGCCGGTGGCCAGGACGGCGCCGTTGGTCAGCGAACTCTCGGAGGTGGCCGAGGCGAGCACGAACATTCCGAAGGCGGACAACGCACTGGCGACCCCACCCAGCAGGGCGAGAATCCCGGCGGTGATACCGGTCCCGCCGCTGGGCGGCGCCTGATAACCGTAGGTGGCGGCGAACTGCGGTCCCGGCGCATAGCCCATCTGCTGTGCAGGCGGGGGCGGATAGGCGGGCGGCGGCGAATACGGCGCCGATGGAAACGGCGGGCCGGGCTGTTGCGGCGGGTGACCATACGGATAACTCACGGGACCTCCCCCTCGTCACGGTTTCGGGCACTGTACCGCGCGTCGCCGGCGACCATCGGCGCGCCGATTCCCGGCAAATGTGAAACACGAGCACCCGCACACGTATTCGTATGCGGGTGCTCGGCGGACACCTTCGCTATTCGAGATTGTTCTCGGCGTAGATGCGCATCGCGTCCCGGATCAGTTCCGCCGTGCCTTCCGCGTGTACGTCGTAGTTGGCTCCGAAACGTTCGTCGGCGACATACATTTCACCCAGGCCCGTGAATTCCCGCGCGCCGGGACGGCGGCCCTGCCGGCCGCCGGTCACCCATTCGTAATGCCGCGCGGTGATCTCCTGGACCTCGGCGCTGTCCGGTGTGAGCCCGGCTCTACGCGCCCGCCCGAAGGCCGCGGCGATATCGAGCTGCGCCTGCTGGAACGCCTGTTTCTCCGCGGCGCTCAGCGAACGCCACCAGCGGTCGCCGCCCTCGTAGGCGTCCTTGCCCCAGCGTTCGACGACCTCGTCCTTGTACTGCGTGTGATCGAATTCCTCGAAGACTTCCGCCGCCACGAGTCGTTCACCTCTTTCCAACTTGCCCAATGTGGTGTGTACCGACACGATCCGGCGGCCGATCCGGTCCTGTTCCTGCCGCAGCAGGTCCAGCTGGGCGCGCAGCGCGGTGCTCGCGTCACGCTCCCCGGCGAGGATCTCGCCGATCACCGGCAGGCCCACGCCGAGTTCACGTAGCAGCAGGATCCGTTGCAGCCGGACCAGCGAGCGCTCGTCGTAGTAGCGGTAGCCGTTCACGCCGATCCGGCTGGGCGGCAACAGCCCCAGCTGCCCGTAGTGGCGCAGGGTGCGGCTGGTGGTTCCGGCCGCTTTCGCCAGATCCTGGATGGACCATTCGTTGCTGCGGGAACCCGCGCCCACGACCTTCACCTCTTCCGTTCCGCGTCGGTGCCACCAGCCTGCAAGTTGACGCAACGTAAAGGTCAAGCCGTCCGGCGACGGCGGCGACTAGAACACCTCGGTGGTCTCCATTCTCGTCGGGATCTGCTGGGCTCCGGGTACGGGCGCGGGCCGGTCGCCGTCGATCATGCCGGACCCGGCGGGGTGGGTGCCGAACTCCGGTGTGCTGTCCGGTGCGGCGCGGCCGGCCGGCATCCGGCCGGGAATCGTCGCCGCCTCGGAATCGGCCGCGCCCGGCCCGGAGCCGCCGGGTTCGGTATCGGCGGGCGCCGCGCCGTCGGCGCTGCCGGCCCCGTCGGTGAGGCCGGGTACGAGCTGCATCAGCGTGTCGAAGTCGACGACCTGCGCGCCCAGGTCGGCGGTGTACACGATGACGCCGTTCTCGAACAGCCGGTATTTGCCCGCGTCCTCGGGCAGGGGCAGTTCCGGGGTGACGGGCAATCCGAGCGCGCCCTGCATACCGCCCGTCTCCGCGTAGGCGGTATCGATCGGCGAGGGGGTCGCGCTCGGCGCGACGCCCGGGAGCGTCCCGCCCGGGGAGACCGGGAGCGAGCCTTCCGGGGTACGCGGCACCGGTGCACCCGATTTCCTGCCCTCCGGCGAGGCCTCGTTCCACGGTTCGGTGGTTTCCGGAGCGGCGCCCTCCGGTAGCGGGTTCACCGGCGGTGGTAGCGGCATCGGTGTGGTGACCGTGAGTTCGGCGGGTGTCGGTCCCACCTCCAAGGCCTGGATATCGGCCGGCGCCCCGCCGTCGGGTGCGGCGGAGTACTCGGCGCGCAGGATCCGCCCGTCGCGCAGCAGTACCCGGCCGGCCGTGGTCTCCACCGCGGCGGTGGTCCGCGGGTCCTCCTGAGCGGTACCGCTGTAGACCTGGCAGTCGGTGGTATCGCAGGTCTGTGCGTAGGGCCAGCGGGTTTCGGCGAGCGCGTAGGACCGGGCGGCGACCGCCTGGGCTTCCAGGGCGGCGGGCGCCCAGTCCGGCGGCATCTCCGCCGGGACCACGCCGAGCAGATAGTCCTGGATGTCCACCCGGTTGACGGTGCGGGTGTCCCCGTTCTCGGCGGCCACACCGAGGGACCCGCGGTAGGCGCCGCCGCCGCACAGCGTCAGATGCTCCGCCGCCGGACGGTTCGGGTTGGGGTCGATCGGATAGACCCACGGATCCTGGATCGGGTTCTCCCACCGGACCGGTCCGTCGCAGCCCTGGGTGACCACCGCGTGCGCGCCGCCGTCGGGTAACGGCGTGAGCCGGACGGCCTCGCCCGCCTGCAGTTCCTGTCCGGCGAGCCGCATACCGGCGGCGGAGGTGACGACCAGATCGGCGCCGTCCTGTTCCTGCAGCCGGACCGATACCGACGCCGGTCCGATGGTGCCGATCTCGGCGCCCGGATAGTAGTAGGCGAGGATCTGGTCGACGTTTTCCCCGTTGTCGGCGTTGCGCAGCGCACCGTGCTGACTCAGTCCGCGCCCGTGCCCCGGACCGGCCTCGGCAAGCATCCGGTATACCTCTCCCGGGCCGGGCACGAGAAGTGCCCCGCCGATGGCCAGAGCGGTCGCCCCGCAGGCGAGTAATGGGCCTGGACGGATCCGCCGGCCTCTCATCGACTGCGGCATACCAGGAACTACCAGTGTGTTCCCCAGACGCCCTGAGGCTTTCGGACGAGTCATGTTGTTTCGGTATGACATGCGAGCACTCCCATCGTCAGCCCGGACGCTTTCGACTCGGTACGACGTCGGCATGTCGTTTCGACCGGCCACGCTCCGGGAGCTACATTCGAGCGAACAGGAAAGCCTCAACCTCAGGTTTAGATTTGTGATGAATGTGGCTAGTGTGGTCCGTGGGACTGAAGTTCGCAAGCATGACTTGCTCACCGATCACTGGTTGCAACCCTGATTGGAGAAGCTCGTGCCCTACCGCAAACCGAAGCGTTCCTGTGTACTGCCGGTTGTCGCGTTAGTAGCGGTAGCGGGCCCGATCCTGCTGCCCACGGTCACCGACCCGGGCAAATCGACCGATCAGATCGAACTCACCGCGGTGCCGCCCCAGCTCACCGAACTCGCGCTGCGCAACGCCCCCGATACCGTGCTACCCCTGGGTGAACTGACCGGCCTCGACCTGCCGGACCTGCGCCTGGGCGATCTGCAGGCACTCGGCGTACCCGGCCTCACTCCGAACGGCACGACCACCCCCACCGATCCGAGCCGTCGGCTGCCCGGACGGCAGCCCGGTCTGGGGTTCGTCACCGCGGGCGGGCCCCCGCCCGCGGACACCCCCGCCCTCACCCCCGGCGTCATTCCGCCGGAATTCATGGACGCGGTCGGTGCGCAGGTCAAGGAACTGCACCGGGAACAGCCCTTCAGCATGGTCGCGCTGACCGCTTCGGACCTGGCGAATACCACTGTCATGATCCGGGCCGAACAGCCCGACGGCGGCTGGGGCCAGTGGTACGAAGCCAACCCGATCGACGGCGCCGACGGCGTGGCGGCCGGTGGCCCCACCGGCACCGACCCCATCTACGTCGGCAACACCACCTCGGTGCAGGTGCTCGTCACCCGGAAACCGCAGCCGCACGGCGATGATCCGCTCGGACGGACCCCCGCCGCGGCCGGTGGTCCGCAACAGCCGCCCGACCTCACCGCCGTCCTCATCGATCCCGGTCGCGGCGCGGTCGACGATCAACTCCAGGACATCGCCGCCGCCCTCCCCGGCGGCGGCCCCCGGGTCATCACCCGCAACCAGTGGGGCGCCGACGAATCGATCCGCTGCCAGGAGCCCACCTACGACGACGGGCTGGGCGGAATCACCGTGCATCACACGGCCGGCCGCAACGACTACAGCAAATCCGAATCGGCCGGGATCGTCCGCGCCATCTACGCGTACCACTCGCAGACCCTGGGTTGGTGCGATATGGGATACAACGCACTGGTCGACAAGTACGGGCAGATCTTCGAGGGTCGCTACGGGGGCCTGGACAAACCGGTGCAGGGCGCGCACGCGGGCGGTTTCAACGAGAACACCTCCGGAGTCGCGATCATGGGCGACTACCAGGTCGAACAGCCCACCGACGCCTCGATCGAGGCCGCCGGCAAATTCATCGGCTGGCGGGCCCGGATCGCCGGTCTCGACCCCAAGGGCCAGACCACCATGTATTCGGAGGGCACCGACTTCACCCCGTACGCGCAGGGTGAGGAAGTGCATCTACCGGTGGTTTTCGCGCACCGCGACGTCGGCAACACCAGCTGCCCCGGCGATGCCGCCTACGCGCAGATGGACCGGATCCGCACGATCGCCGCCGGCGAAGCGGGCGCGGCCCGGTCGTCGACCCCGCGTAGCCAGGCCGCCCGCTCGGATCTGGCCACGCTGGCCGATCTCACCGCCAAACTGCTGACCATGGTGAACGACAATGTGATCGCGAAATACTGGGTCTCCAAAGGCGGTCCGGACGGGCCGCTCGGCCAGGCCGCGTCCGAGCCGATGCCCGCGGCCCAGGGACAGCAGTACGCCGAATTCGTGAACGGCTACGTCTACACCACACCGGACGGCCAGGTGCACGAGGTCGTGGGCAAGGTCCTGGATCGTTTCCTGGAACTCGGCGCCGACACGGGTGCGCTCGGCCTGCCGCTCACCGACGCCTACCCGGTCCCCGAGGGGCTGCGCACCGACTTCCAGAACGGCTCCCTGATCCTGAACCAGGTGGCCGATATCGTCACCACCGTCTGGAAGACCTATAACGACACCTACCGGCAGCAGTCGCAGGGGCAGGGCACCCCGCCCGGCACCGCGCCACAGGCGATACCCGGCACCGGGTCGGTTCCGCGGGTGGCGGCACCGCCCGCACCCATCGCCGGGCCGGTCGACGGACAATCCCCGGTTCCGCAGGTCGCGGGCCCGGCCCCGGAGGCTGCGGTACCGCCCGCACCTGTCGCCGGGCCGGTCGAAGGACAATCCCCGGTTCCGCAGTCCGCGCCGGCGCCCGCCGCCGAGGCCGGTCCGCCGCCTGCGGCCGAAGCAGGTCCGGGGCCCGCCGCCGAGGCCGGTCCGGCACCTCCACCGGAGCCCGCGGCACCGCCCCCGCCGGCCGCCTGACCTCCGCGTACCGACCGCGGGGGGGGGGGGCCCCCCCCCCCCCGGGCGGGGGGGGGGGGGCCGGGGGTGGGGGGGGGCCCCCG
>NZ_JBKOOL010000110.1:0-18934 GCF_046764065.1 Nocardia sp. NPDC002869 | reverse complement strand
CCTGGCTCGGTTAGAGCCAGGGTCCCGACCAAAGGGGTCAGTTTTCGGTTGCCACGCAGGGGTCAGTATTCACGTGCCGTCGACACCGATCAGGTGCAGGTCGGCGCCATGGCCGGATGCCGCACCTCGAGCGTGGTGATGAGTGAACGGACGGGGCCCGAGGCTCGTCGTAGTACCCGTGGCCGACGTCGAGCTGCCGATGTGTCGTTTCTACCTATCCGGCGATTCTCGATCCGTCGGTGGTCAGCGGCCACGACGCAGCGGGATCGAGGGGTTCTCGCCGCGGGCGGTCGCGAACCACGCCACGGAACGCGTGGTGAGCCGGCGAGCACCCGGCGCCGGCCGCATCCGCCCGGGACTCGGAAGATCGAAGGCCGGCCTCCGCGCGGTAGGGAGATCGGTGGAAAGGGTTGCCGTCGGTCGAGGCAGAAGCTTTTCTGAGCCGGCCGGCACGAACAGAAACGGTGTCTGCGATGACCGAAGTACTGCCACTTGCCTACGGGTACCTGCGCGACGATCTGCTCAGCGAACGCGGCGCGGCGGAAGGCATGCTACGAGCTGCCGCGAACGCGCTCGGCTACGAGCTGGGCACGGTGTTCCACGAGCCGCGGCCGTGGAGCGCGGGGCTTCCGCCCGCGTTCGTCGATCTGCTCACGGAATGCCGACGGGCTGCCGCGCTCGCGGTGATCACACCGCACGGCCATCTGTCGGAGACGGTATCCCGACCCATTCTGCAGACGGCTCTGGTAGCGCATGGCGAATTGGTCGTGCACGAGGTCGGTTCCTGATGCCGGCCACCTGCAATGGCTGAGTCCCGGGTCCCGGCGGCTTCGGGGGCGGTCTGGCCGGTCGGTCATGCTCTGACGTTGCTGAGAGATCCGCTGGGATTTTTGTCGTCTCCGGCGAATGACGGCAGTGAGCTCGTGAAAATACGGATCGGTCCCGGGGCCGCCGTCGTGGTGTGCGACCCGGCCCTCGCCGTTCGAGTCCTTCGTGATGATCGCACCTTCGACAAGGGCGGCCCGCTGTTCGATAGCGCGAAAGGTGTTGGGTGACAACGTGTTCACCTGTCCGCACCGTATGCATCGTCGGCAGCGATCATTGATCCAGCCGACGTTCGGCCACGCACGACTCACGAACTACGACCGAGCGATGACGGCCGCGGCCGATGCCATGACCGCCGCCTGGAGCGACGGTGCGGTCGTGGATATGCCGGCCGACCAAATCGGCCGAGTTCATGGCGCGGAGGGCACCTCACGGCTGTGTCGATCGACTGCAGATCGCTTCGGATGGGCTCGCCATCCGGATCGACAACGCGGCAGGCGAAATCGTGACTGTCAGTACCGAACTGGTGAACGTGTACGAACCTCCGGCGGCCGAGTTGGAGCCACCTCGGGTCCGGGCACTCACCGAGATGGCACGTGTGCTCGCGGCCCTGGACAACGACCTGCACTCCCATCCCAAGACAGTGGCGTTGCACGAGACCCACCGATACAACCTGCTGACGGTGATCGCAGCGCGCCATGCCTGCGGGCCGGACGAGGCCATCGCACGAGCCGTGCGGTTGCGCGACCGGATCATGTGCCGGTTCCTCCTCGCAGGCACACAGACGAGCGCGCTGAGCACAGACACGGGTGCCGTCGACCACTGCGTTCTCTCGGCTATCTCTGCGGCCCCGCTCCGCTAGGCTACCCGTGTGTCGGCAGGACGAACGTCTGTCAGCGGATTTCCGCCCGCGGCTGCCAGCGATTTCGTGGGCCGGGAGCGAGAGCTGGAAAAAATCGGGATGGCGTTGCTGGGCAGCACTCGCCTGGTGACCTTGATCGGTGCGGGTGGCATCGGAAAAACCCGATTGGCGACCGAGGCCGTGCAGCGCTTCCAACGGGCGCGGCGCGTCCCGGTGCACTGGGTGCGGCTGGCCGTACTGCCGCGGGGCGCGGCGGCGACAGCGGTGGAGGAACAGGTCGCGGGCTCGGTGATCGAGGCCGATTTCTCCGGGAGGTCGGCGTGGGACGCGGTACTGGACACGCTGCGCCGCCGCGACGCGGCCGGGCGGAATGCGCAGACGATCCTGGTCATGGACAACTGCGAACATGTGCTCGACGGTGCGGGCGCGGTGATCGCCGGCCTGCTCGACGCGGCGCCCGGGCTCACCGTGCTGGCCACCAGCCGCGAGGCGATCGGGTGGGTCGACGAGCAGCTGGTGCCGGTGCCCGCGCTGTCGCATGAGCAGGCGCTGGACTTGTTCCGTGCCCGCGCCGACCTCGTCGGGCATACCCTCGCCGATGGGGAAAGCGACCTGGCCGCCGCGATCTGCCGGCGGGTCCACAATCACCCGCTCTATATCCGGCTGGCGGCCGCACGACTGTCGCGTCAGCCGCTGCCGATGATCCTGCGTGACCTCAGTGGTGAGGCGGGCGACCGGCGATTGCAGTGGCAGAACGGGCCCAGAGTCGGAGCGGACGTCCGGCATCGGGGCATCCGCGATGTCATCGCCTGGTCCTACGATCTCTGCCGGGACAAAGAGCAGCTGCTGTTCGACCGCCTGTCGGTGTTCGCGGCCGGCTACGACATCGGCACCGACAGCGCCGACGCGGCCGGACAGGACGTCGGCGCCGAACTGGAAGCCATCGAAGCGGTCTGCGCCGACGACGACACCGGCCGCGCGGACGGATTGGCCCGCGCCGAGATCGAAGGCCTGCTGCTGCGGTTGGTGGATCAGTCCCTGGTGTCGATCCACCTGACCGAGACCACGGTGCGTTTTTCGATGGCCGAAACCATCCGGCTCTTCGCCCGGCAACGCCTGCGAGACCGCGGCGCGGAGGCCGACCGGCTGGCGCGCAGGCACCGCCGCTACTACCGCGACAAGGTGGCCGCGGCCCGAGCCGGCTGGTTCGGGCCCGACGAGCAGGCGCTGCTCTATTGGGCGCGGGTGGCCTGGGACAATCTGCAGTCGGCCATGGAGAGCAGTATCGCCACGCCGGGCGAGGCGGCCGTCGGACTCGAGATCGCCGCCGGGCTCATCGCCTTGCGCATCCCGTTCTTCACCGGCTCGTTGCGGGAACCACGCCGGTGGGCCGAGCGCGCGCTCGCGGCGACCCGGGACCTCGACCCCGAGCCGGTGCCGCTGCAGGTCGGGGCGATGTCACTGATCGCCTGGATCAGCCTGTGCCAGGGGTTGCCCCGCGAGGCCGCACGGATGCTCGACGAATGCGTCGCCCGCTGCGTGCCCGACGCCGCGGACCGAGTGCGCTGGCGCGCGGAACCCGAGGTGGATCTCGGGCTTCCCGCCGCGGTCGAATTCGCCCGAGGTGCCGAGCTGATGCTGATCCGCCGCGATCCGCGGGCGATCGCCGTCCTGGCCCGATCGCGGGCGCGTTTCACCGCCGAGGGAGACGAGGGCGGCGCCGCGATGAGTGAACTGTTCGAAGCGCTGGCCGCCGCCTTCTTCGGCACTGCCGAGGAAGCGCTGGAAACGTGCCGCACCCATCTCCGCAACGCCGAGCGCTCCGGTGCCCAGTGGGCGCTCTGCTGGGCGAGGCTGGCCTGGGCGATCGCGTCGAGTAAACACGGCGACACGGGCGAGGCGCTCGCCGTGGGGCGCGCGACATTGTCCGATCAGCTCGCGATGCGCGACCGGTGGGGCGCGGTATGGGCCGTCCACATCCAGGCATGGACGCTGGCCCGCCTGATCGACGCCGCGGGCGACGAGCCCTCTGCGGCCGTGACGGCCCGGGCACGCGATATCGCACGCCTGCTCGGCGGCGGGGCCACGCTCCGCGACGGGCTCGGCGTGGATATCGCCCACCTCGGCCCGTTCGCCACCGAAACCGCACTCGCCGCGGATACCGCCCGGACAATACTGAAGGACGACGCCTTCGCGGAGGCGGAGCGGGAGGGTGCGCTGTTGCGGCCGGAGCTCGGCGAAGTGGCGCAGCTGGCATTGGGCAACCTGTCCATGGACAGGTTGCCCGTCGAACATCCGGTCCGGCGCAGCCGCCCCTCACCGTGGCAGCAACTGTCGGCCGCCGAGCAAGAGGTCGCCATACTCGCCGCCGCGGGGTGGACCAACACGGCCATCGCGGTCCGGCGCGGCAGCTCCTCCAAGACTGTCGACGCTCAAATGGCCGCTGTACTGCACAAATTGATGATCGGCTCCCGCGCAGCCATCCGCTCTCTCGTACCGGCCGACCATCAGGACCAGGTGAACGAGGAAGCCGCACGGAAGCCACAGCGCGGCCGTTCGAATCCTCGTCTTCGCTGACCGGATGGAGATGGCCGCTCTGTCACGCGGGACTGCGCCCGGACGCCGAGAGTCGTGACTGTGCTCCGATTCCAGCGGAAGCCACGCCTCCCGCACTCGGTTCCGGTCGCATATGCCTTGCGCGGACGTTGATTTCGCCTTCGTACTGCCTATTCGTTGGTAGCATGCGTGCGGCGAACCGACCACTACGTCGGCGGAAGACAAGGGGCGTTGATGGAAGTGGAGGACGTCCACCATTCGTACGGCAGGCGGTCGGTGTTGCGCGGCATCGACATCGTGTTGCCCGCCGGGGCGCTGGTAGGAATCGTCGGCGAGAACGGCGTCGGCAAGTCGACATTGTTGAAGGTGCTCTCCGGAGAGTTGCGACCGGACCGCGGGGTGGTCCGGCACCGTGGGCGGTTCGGTTACTGCCCCCAGCAGGTGGTGCTGAACGATGCGTTCACAGTTCGCCAGCACCTGGACTTCTTCGCCGCGGCCTACGCCGTCCCGGACCTGCGGCGGGCCGAGGAGACCATGGAAATCCTGCGCTTCTCCGAATATGCCGGTGAGCGGGTCGCCACGCTGAGCGGCGGCACCCGGCAGAAGCTCAACCTCACGCTCGCGGTCATGCACGATCCGCAGGTCCTGTTGCTCGACGAGCCGTATCAGGGATTCGACTGGGAGACATATCTGCGTTTCTGGGATCTGGTCGCGCAATTCCGGGACACCGGCCGATCGGTGCTGGTCGTCTCGCATCTGGCACACGACACCGACAGGCTGGATCGGGTGTGGCGGTTGCACGAGGGCGTTCTCCGGAGCACACCGGAGACAGCCGGATGAGCGACGGTGTGCGGATGTTCCTGATCGCCACGCGCTACGGCCTCGTCGAGCACGCGCGTAACCGGTTCGCCATGGTGCTGGTGGCCGTATTCGTTCCCGTTCTGATCACTCTGGTGCGCGTGGCCGTCACGGATATCGAGGTACCGTTCCGGCTCCGGGACACCGGTCTCGTGCTGCGGGCCGATGGCAATGAGCTCGCCCAGATCAGCGGCGCCCTCACCGCGGTCTCGCTGATCATCGGGTTCATGATGTTCGCGGCGACTTTCAGCAGCGGAGCTTTCGACCGGCGTCTGTCGATGGCCGGATTTCCCCGGGTGGCACTGGCTCTCGCGAAAATCGCCTGCCTGGTGGTGGCCTCGTTGGGGATCTGCGCCTATGCCACCGCTGTCATCTGCTGCTACTGGTCGCCGCAACGGCCTGTGCAGCTCGCTGCGGCACTGTTCTGCGCGGCGATGACCTACGGGGCGCTGGGTGTCGCTCTCGGCGCACTCCTGCGGCGCGAAGTGGAGGGCATGTTCGCCGTAGCGATGATCAGCTGTTTCGACATGGCTGTGCAGAACCCCATCGCCAGCAGTGGCGCGGACAGCGAATTCGTCCGCTGGCTGCCTTCCTACGGTGCGATGCAGGCCTCGACCGCAGCCGGTTTCTCCGACACCACGCAATTCGCGGGTTTCGCCGTGCAACTGGTCTGGTTCACCGCGAGCGCTCTCGCCGGACTGGTCGCCTTCCATCTGCGCACCCGTTCGTCCCTCGGACCCACCCGGTGGATTCACCTCTCCGGATTCCGCACCCTCGGGCCGACGAAGTCCGGACAGCCGGCAAAACACTGAGCGCGTATCCCGGGTTGTCCGCACTGACGGACAGCCCGGGACAGACGCGCCCTGCTTTACCGGCCGCGCGAGCTACAGCACGGCAGGAGCCGGTTCGGCGGTCCGGTAGTAGACCTCACGGCGCAAGCGTTCCAGGTCCGGCGCCGCGGAACCCGCGGAATTCGACGCCGGCGTATACCTATCGCTCTCGCGCCCCCAGAGCCCCATCCTCGCCATACTTCCGTACATTTCCGCGTAGTCCTTCCCGCGGCCCGACAGGCCGGGAAGCACGCGGAAGAGCGTGGGGACGTAGCGGAGCGCCGACTCGAGCTGCGCGCGATGCTCGGCGACCTGGCGCCGCACCTGCTCGACGGCTTCGCCGCGGGTGCAGCCCGTCTCGTGACGGACCGCCCTGACCAGGTTGTAGGGGACTCGGTCGGCCTCGTCCTGCGCCAATCCCACCAGGTCGTTCTCCACGAAGGTCACCCAGAAGCCGAGTTCCTCGAGACGGCGGATGACGGGGTGGTTGCGCACTTTCCCGGGCAGTTCCCGGTCGTGATACATCTCCATGACGGCGATGGCGGTTTCCACTCCGCTGGTGGACATCCGCAGTGGCAGATAGTCGGCCGTGGCGGGAATATAGCCGTCGATGCGATGGTGTGCCTCGCGTTCGGCGGCTTCGAGCCACCCCTCGACACCGTCGAGAAACCGCTCCTGCCAGCGGGCGGTGCGGCCCTCGCGCAAGCGCGGCCACAAGCTCGCCCATGCCGTCGGAATCGCGCCCGACCGCCACGGTGCCTCCGGATCCTGGCGCAGTGTCGCCACCATGCCTCGCCGCAGCGCGGTCACGTCTTCCGGATCGGTCAGCTGCGGATCCTCGAAGAGGTCGTCCCACATGAGGGCCAGCACGGCCATGCCGTAGGCGGTCTGTTCGCGGGCGGCGTCCGCCGCCGGGGCCAGAATTCGTGCCCGGCTCCGGATCGCTCCGGTCCACCGGTGGTAGTCGGCCTCGGCCGCGGAGGTAGCGAGGCCGGTATCGACCAACCAGTTCGTCAACCATTCCGCGACCCGCGGCGGGAGGTCGTCGACCGGCGCCTCCAGGGCCCGCGTCGGTGGTCGGGAGACCGCGAGGTGAGAAGGGCGCCGGTCGAGGATCGACCGGATGTAGGCGGTCATCGCTCGGCGAGCGACCGCGGCAACGGGCAGGTCGGCGAGCCGACCGGCGGCCTTGTCGATGAATTCGTCGGCCACCGCCCGGGCTTCGTCGACCGCGCCGGAGGCGAGGACCAGTTCCCGGGCCCGCGCGGCTTGCTCCCCCGTCATTCTGCCGCGCAGCAGGCGGGCCAGGTCCGTGTCGCGGGCGGCCGCGCGGATCACCGGAAGTGTGTAGATACCCTCGGGGAGATCCGCGTTGACGGGCTTGCCCATTTCCGCGGCGGTCGAGGTGAGATCGAGGATGTCGTCGTACAGCTGGTAGGCCAGTCCGAAGTACCGGCCGAACAACGCCGACGCCTCTTCTTCGTCCGCGGAGCGGCCGGCCTGCATCGCCCCCACCCGGCACGCCAGCGACAGCACCGCCGCCGTCTTACCGTCGATCGTGTCCAGATAGGACTGCTCGGTGCGGGAGGGCACGTAGAGGTCGGCGGCCTCGATCACCATGCCCGCACACATCTGCTCGCCCGCGATCGTCGCCGCGAGAACCTCGCGCGAACCGAGTTCGGCCAGCATGCGCAGGCCCGAGAACGTCACCGCGTCCCCGCCCAATACCGCCATATGCGATCCCCACACCGCGTTGGCACTGGGACGGCCGCGGCGCTGGTCCGCGTGATCGACGACGTCGTCGTGGTAGAGCGACCCCAGATGCATCATCTCCACGGCGGCAGCGGCGCGCACCGCCCGGTCGGCGGCCGGCGTATCGGGATCGGTGAGCAGGTAGTACGACAGTAGGGTCAAAGTCGGGCGGACCAGACGGCGCGAGGTGCCCGGCCCTTCGTCTGTGAGTGCGGTCAGTTCCGGTCTGCTATCCAGTCGAACAGGTCCGAGAAGATCGCGGACGCGGTCCAGATCCGCCTCCAGATGCGGGAAGACGGCCGAGTCGATTTCACGTGGCACGAGGGCACTCCTGACTTGCTGGATCGGACATCTACAAACACCGCCGGTCAGTCTGTCACCACCCGGCCGCAAAGATGTTGGTATCGAACGACTTCGACGTTTACCGCAGGGGTCCGGCGACCGCCACGCGGGGGCGGTGCGCGCCGCACCCCAGCAACGGCCGCCGGTCCGGTCATTCTGGTGCGGCCGGATACGTACCCGATCGATACGCACCGCCTCGCCGGCTGCGAGGCGTGCCATGACGCCGAACTGCCGGTGTCCCGGGGTGGTTTCGCACCGGACCGGGGCCCGCAACGACCGTGGTGGGTGCGAGTCCCATCGTCGGCGTCGACCCGGCGGTCCCCCACTCGGAAATGCGAATCGCTCGGTCACCGAGTGGCCGAACTGCCTGCCGCACTCCGCCGAGCCGGCTCAGTCGGCAGTGGAGGCGCGCTCGACCGGATATGGGCGGAAACAGACGTGCTCCGGTGGCACTCCCCCATCCTCCGCGGCGGCGACCAGCAGGTCGACGGCGACAGAGCCGATATCGGCCCGAGGTTGACGAATGGAGGTGAGTGGGACGACCGCGGACTGGGCGAAATCGATATCGTCGTAGCCGACCAGCGCGACGTCACCGGGTACCTCGACGCCGTGCAGTGTGAGGGCCTGCGGCACCGCGATGGCGAGCACCGGACGCCTTCGCCCGAGTGGAGCGACCTCGCCGAGGCGGCCGTCGCCGTCGATGATCGGCGACCCGGCCTCAGCGCAGGACGCCGGCGATGTCGCGGGCGGTGACTTTGGCGAGGTCGACGAAGAACGGAACCCGCTCGTCGATCATCAACTCGACCGGCCCGCGCAGCCCGAGGGCGAACCGGACCTGTCCCGACTCGTCACCTATCGGTACACCGATGGTCCGGAATCCGTGCACGAGCTCTTCGTCGTTGAACGCGTAGCCACGTTCCCGCGTATGAGCGAGTTCCTTGCCGAGCTCCACCGGCCCGGTGATCGATCGTGTGGTGCCACGGTCGTACGGCAACCGGGTCAACTCGTCCTCGCCGGGCTGCGCCCACGCCAAGAGCACCTTGCCGAGTGCGCTGGCATGGAGGGGAAGCCGGAGACCTTGTAGTTCGTGGCCGTCCGCCTCGCGCCAGCTGCTGGTTCCCAGCAGCACGGCATCGTTACCGTGCCGCGCGGCGATGGACGCTTTGGCGCCCGTGATCCTCGCCAGCTCCTCGAGGTGCGGTTCCGCGAGGTGGATGCGGTGCTGCCGATAGGCGATCCGACCGTATTCGGCCAGTGCGGTCCCCAATCGGTACCGGCTGGGCGAGTCCATCTTGTCGAGGAAGCCTGCCTCGACAAGCGCGGAGAGCAGGCGATGGGTAGTGCTCACCGGCAGGTCCAGCCGCCGGGCGATCTCGGAGACACCGAGGTCTTCGCCGTTGCGGAAGCAGGCGAGGACGGCCAGAGCGCGCGTGACGGACTGGAGTTGGCCGGTGGCCGAGGATCTGGACTCCACAGGGTGAAGCTAGCACGGAAGGCCAGCATATCGGGCATCAAATTTTCCGGATGGTGGAAAGCCCTGATTCACCTGGATCAATTACCGGGCGCCCCTCACGTCACTAATATCCGGGTGTTATCGCGAAATCTGCAAGCTGTGGCGCACAAACATATATCCGCTTCTCGAGTCAAGCTTTCCGGTCAACGGAATGGTAAGGGTGGGCACCTGCCTGGCTGCCGCATAACTTCCTCGAGTACCAGCCCTCGCCCGACCAGGAGCCGATTCCGATGCGTCACCACCGCCGACCACCTCGAGCGCGCGCCGCTCTCGCGATCCTCCCCGTCGTTGCGCTGGTTGCCGCCGCGTGTGGCTCCGGCGGAGCGGGGTCGGACGATCCCGGAGCGGGCGGCGCACCCACCTTCGTCCTCAAGGTCACCGACGAAGGCAATTCCGGGCCGCTCGCCGTCGCCAAGCGAGACGGTACTTTCGACGAAGCGCTCGCTCCGCTGGGTGCGAAGATCGAGTGGGTCAACGCTCCGCCTTCGTTCAGCGCGAACCTCAAATTGTTCAACGCCGGCGAGCTCGATGTCTCCGGTGGCGCCTACAGCCCGGTCGTCGGCGCGCTCTCCAAGGATGTCGGCGTGCGGATCATCGCGGTCGCCGATCCGGTGGATCAGGATCAGGCCGGCATCATCGCCTCGCCGGACTCGGGGATCCGGGAGGTGAAAGACCTCGTCGGTAAGCGAATCGCGGTCAATCCGGCGGGCAAGGGTGAATACATCACGCTGAAGGCGTTGGAGCAGGCCGGGATTCCATTCGACCGGGTCGAACGGGTTCCGCTGCAGATATCGGACGCCGCCTCCGCCTTCTCCACCGGTCAGGTCGACGCGTGGGCATCGTTCAATGATCCGTACGCGGAAGCCAAGGCCCGCGGGGCCGTCGAGATCGCGACCGAGGCCACCGTCGGCTCGACGGACAATACGATCGTCGCGTTCCGCACCGAGGTGCTCGACGAGCGGCCCGACGTCGCCGCGAAGTATCTCGAGACGTTGCAGCATCTGGTCGAACGTCAGCGGGCCGACCCCGAGGACTTCGAGAACGTCTTCGAGAAGGCCGGACCGCGCGCGCTGTCCGGTGAACGGCTCGAGCGCGCGATCGACCTCGGGCGGCGGGCGTCGGTGCCGCACTACCCGACCGCCGAGGACGCAGCCGACCTGCAGGGAGTGGCGGATCTGTTCTACGAGAACGGTGTGATCACCCGGGCCGTCACCGCGGCGGACGTCTTCTATCCGCTCGCGGAAAAACTCGCCGCCGCCGGGAATCGGCCCGCACCGACCACGGGGAAATGAGATGGCCGTCGTGACGACACCGCGCGCGACGGGAGAACCCGGGCGGAGCCGCGGGGAACCCGGCCTCGAGGTGCCGCGATACCGGGCCGGCCGGCGCCGGCGCCGATGGGTGTCGATTCCGCTGCGTTTCCTCGTGCCCGCCCTGCTCGTCGCGGTGTGGTGGATCGGTTCGGCGACCGGTGTGATTCCCGAGGAGATCCTGGCCGGGCCACCGAAGGTATGGACGGCTTTCGTGGAGTTGTCCGAGACGGGACAGCTCGTCGACTTCTCGATCGCCTCGTTCAATCGTGCCGCTCTCGGAGTGTTTTTCGGGGTCGCGGCCGGGTTGATTCTCGGTGTCCTCTCCGGATTGTCCGGTCTCGGTGAGGAACTCGTGGACTCCACAATGCAGATCAACCGAGCGGTTCCGTTCCTCGCGCTGGTTCCCCTCTTCATCGCCTGGTTCGGTATCGACGAGACGTTCAAGGTGCTGCTGATCGCATTCGCCACGGTCGGGCCCATGTACGCCTACACCTATCTCGGCGTCCGCAATGTCGACCGCAAGATGGTCGAAGCGGCGCGGAGTTTCGGATCGAGGGGCCCGCGCCTGGTGTTCGAGGTGATCCTCCCCTCGGCGCTGCCCGGGGTGCTGATGGCACTGCGGATATGCCTGTCCATTGCGATCACCGGCCTGATCGCGGCAGAGCAGGTGGGAACCAGGGAAGGGATCGGCTATCTGGTGACCCTCGCCCAGGAGTACAACCGCACCGATTACATGGTGCTCTGCGTAGTGCTGTACGCGGTACTGGGCCTGATCTTCGACGGGGTGGTCCGGATCATCGAACGGTTCGCGATGCCGTGGCGCGGACAGGTGGCTACCCGATGAGCCCCGAAGCGCCCCTGCCTCCGCTGTCCACTCGCACCCAGAGCCCGGCGTCGGCCACCGCCCGCAGAGCAGGTGAACCGGTGGCGGTGTCGATCGCGGGCCTGCACAAGAAGTTCGGTGCCACCACCGTTCTCGACGGGATCGACCTGGAGATCCGCCGAGGTGAGTTCGTCGTCCTGCTCGGACCGTCCGGAACCGGGAAGACCACCCTGCTGCGGCTGCTGACCGGTCTCGAGAAACCGGACGGCGGACAGGTTCTCGTCCCGGCACGCCGGACGACCGTCTACCAGGAGCCGCGGCTGATCCCGTCGAAACGGGTTCTCAGCAACGTCACGATCGGTCAGCGCCGCAGCGCCGAGACCAAGGAGCGCGCGACCCGCGCGCTGGCCGAGGTCAACCTCGAGGGCAAGGCGCGCCAGTGGCCGGCGACTCTGTCGGGTGGCGAGGCACAGCGGGTGGCGCTGGCCCGGGCTCTGGTTCGCGAACCGGAACTGCTGCTGCTCGACGAGCCGTTCGCGGCGCTCGACGCGCTCACCCGGCTCCAGATGCAGGATTTGGTCGGCGACCTCGTCGCGCGGCACCGGCCCGCGGTGCTCCTGGTGACCCACGACGTCGACGAAGCGGTCCGGCTGGCCGACCGGGTACTGATCCTCAACGAAGGCCGGTTCGCGGTCGATATCGATATCGACCTCGCCCGCCCCCGGGACCGCACCGATCCGGAGTCCCTGCGTTACCGCGCGGCATTCCTGGCCGAGCTGGGTGTCGGCCGCACCCCTTTCCCCACGACCACCTGAAGGAGCACGCGATGACCGCTGCCGCCGACCCTGTTCTCGACACTCTCTGGTACACGCGCTGCCCCGTGCCCACCGCGAGCGGCTTGGCCCACAGTCTCGGCTGGCTGGGCGAGACCGCCGCCGCGGCCGGAATCGGTCTGGGAGTGTTGCAGGATGCCGGTCCCGAACTGGCGCCACGGCACTTCGACCATCAGCTGCTGGGCCTGATCCGCGAGGGCGGCAATGTGCCCGCCCTCGCGGCGCGGGCCGAGGGTTCGCCCACCAGACTGATCGGCCTGACCTGGATCGACGAGGCTCAAGCGATCCTGGTGGCGCCCGATTCACCCGCTTCCGGGCCGGGTGATCTGGCCGGGCTGCGGATCGCGGTCCCGGCCTGGGCGCAGGACCGGGCACGCAGTTTCCCCCGGGCGATGGCTCTGCACGGGTTCGCGAGTGCGCTCGCACTCGGTGGGCTCACCGTCGCCGACGTCCGGCCCGTCGAGGTCGCGGTCGAGCGCGACCCGCAGGTACGGGGCGAAAGATCAACGGGCCGCGGAATCACCACCTGGGGTGTGGAAGCGCTGCTCGCCGGGGATGTCGATGCGATCTATGTCAAGGGCGCCCGCGCGCAGGAGGTCGCCCGCGAACACGGCCTGCGTACCGCGGTCGATCTGGATACCACCGAATCGAAGCGCTCGCGCGTCAACAATGGCACCCCGCGCCCGATCACCGTGCACGCGGATCTGCTGGAGTCGCGCCCCGATCTGGTGGTCGGGTTCCTCACGCAGACACTGCGGGCCGCGAACTGGGCCGCCGGCCACCTGGACGAGGTCCGCGCCGTACTGGCCCGGGAGACCTTCTCCGGCGCGGCGGGCGTCCAGGCCGCATACGGCGACACGTTCCACCGCGGCCTGCACCCGACGCTGTCCGACGAGCGGATCGAACTGCTCGACGTGCAGAAACAGTTCCTCTACACCCACGGCTTCCTCGCCACGGACTTCGATCTCGCCGCATGGGTCGCCCCGGAACCGCTGCAGCAGGCGAGCGCCCGGCTTGCCGCCGAAAGCGAGGCATCGTCGTGACCGAGTTCCGGTGGGAGCTTCCGGTGCGCGGGGACGGCCGCCATGTCGGTTCCGTCTCCGCACACCGCGGCGGATTCGACTTCCTCGACCAGGTCGTCCTCGCCGCCGAACTGTCCGGACTCGACGGTGTCGTCGCTCCCTACGACCCGGAGGGCGAGGAATCGTGGGTGGTCGCCGGCTCCGCCCTGCGGCAGACTCGGCACCTGCGGGTCGGCGTCGAATTCCATCCCGCGTTCGGGACACCCGTGTACGCGGCCAAGCTGTCGGCCACCCTGCAACGACTCTCGAACGGCCGGCTCGACTGGCGGTTGCGCGTCGAAACCGACGCCCGCGACGCCGCGGCGCGCGGTGATGGGGTCACCGGCGCCGACCGTTACCGGCGGGCAGCCGAATTCCTCACCGTCGCACGGGGCGTGTGGAACGAGGAGCAGGTGTTGCCCGGACGGTTCGGGGGTACCGGGTTCGAATTCGCCGGCGAATACTACGACGTCGTCGATGGCGGATTTCGTGGCATTCTGTCGGGTCTGCCATTTCCCCGCGTCCACCTGTCCGGCAATTCGGCCGAGGCGATCGAACTGTCGGCCGAGCACGGCGACGTGCACGTATTCACCGAGACCGCGGACGGCGTCGACGCTGCGGTGGCGTCCTTGCGGGATGCGGCGAGCAGATCCGGGCGCACCGTGCGCGCGGGACTCGCCGTGCCTGTCATCGCCCGGGAGACCGAGGACGAGGCGTGGGCGCGCGTCCTGCGCCAGTGGCGCGAGGTGCATCCGGAGGCGGACGACGCCGAGGTCCGGGCACTCGCACTCGACGGCTTCCGCTGGCCGGGCTTCGATCGCATCGGTTACCCCCGGTCGATCGGCCTGGTCGGTAGTTACGCCCAGGTGGCCCAGGCTCTCTCGGACTACCGCACGCGCGGCATCGAGATATTCGAACTGACCGGGCATCCGCACATCGAGGAACTGCACCGGGCCGGAGAGCACCTGCTACACCTCGCCGACCCGGCCGGACGCACTCTCGCAGGACAGGAGAACCACGCGTGAGCACGGACTTCTACTGGCGCATCGGGATGGAGGGCGACCATGCGTCGTTGCGCACGCCACGCCGCTACAACCGGGGGCATGCCGGCGGCCTCGGGCCGGGCAATATCGCGCCCGCGATCCGGCGCGGCAAAGTGGACGGATACAGCTATATCGACCATATGGCCGCGGTGGTGAAGGCATCGGAGTCCGCGGGCTTCGTCGGTGGGCTGTTGCCCTCCTTCCCGATCACCGAGGACCCGTGGGCCACCGCGTCCGCCCTGGCCCGGGAGACCGATACCTACCGCTTCATGGTGGCGTTCCAGCCCGGGTTCCTGCACCCGGTGCAGGCCGCCCGGATGTCGGCGAGCCTGCAGCGCGCCACCGGGGGGCGCCTGGTCTACAACATCATCAGCGGCGGCGGCGGGGCACCGCAGTTGTGGTGGGGCGACAAGGTCGCGCACGACGACCGCTATGCGCGTACCTCGGAGTTCCTCGACGTACTGCGCGGAGTGTGGGACGGCACACCGTTCGACTACGCGGGGCGGTTCTTCCGGACCGAGGGCGCGGCACTGCCGCCTCTGCTGGCGGGTCAGCCGTTCCCGGAGGTGTACTTCTCCGGGTCGTCCGAGGCCGCCGTGGACGCCGCGGGCCGGCACTCCGACTACTACCTGTCCTGGCTCGAACCGTTCGACGACCTGCGGGCCAAGTTCGACGGGGTCCGCGCACATTCCGAGAAGTCGGGTCGCACAACGAAGTTCGCGGTCCGCATCGACATCGTTGCCCGGCATACCGAAGAGGCGGCGTGGACGGAGATCGAGAAGGGGTGGGCGTCCGTCGACCGGGCGGCGGCCGACCGGGCCGCCCAGGGCGACTCCGTCGGTGCCGCCCGGATCAAAGGCTGGGTGCCGCAACACATCACCGGTTACCGCGACCTCGAAGTCCAGCCGAATGTGTGGTGCGGGTTCAGCCTCATCCGCGGCGGACCGGCGTTCGGGCTCGTGGGCAGCTACGAGCAGATCGCCGAACGCCTCGACCAATTGATCGATCTCGGCGTGGACGCGTTCATCCTCGCCGGCAATCCCCACCTCGAAGAGGCCTACCGCGTGGGCGAAGAAGTGCTGCCGCTCCTCCGGCGCACCACTCCCACCCCGGTGCGCACCCTTTCCACCCGATAGGAGAATCATCATGACCGGCACCGAAACTCGCGTCACCCCCGCGGTCGAGGCCTTCGTCGACGACGCTCGCCGCGCTGCCGACACCGCTTTCCGCGTATTCCGCGAGACCGGGACCGTTTCCGCCAACGGCACCGTGAACTTCGTCGAGCGGGTCCCCGGCGAAGAACTGGCGGTCGCGCTCAACGAACCCGGACCGTGGGCGCCGGACCGGAGCGCGAAGCCGATCCTCGCGTCGTTCGACGGAGAGGTGCTGGCCGGCGACGGTCCCGCCGGATTCGTCACCGGTTACGCCCGGGTGTTCCGTAAACACCCCGAGATCACCTCGATCGTGCACGTGCACACGCCCTGGCTGGGGGGATGGGCCCAGACCCACCGGACCCTGCGCATCAAGTACGCGGCCTCACAGCGCCTGACCCTCTCCCGCGATATCCCCGCACACATCGACCGCAGCCAGGCCCCCGGTGACTTCATTCTCGACCGGCTCGTCGACGACCCGGACCTCGTCGCGATCTTCGAGGCCAACGGCGGGGTCAACGTGATCGGCCGGTCGGGCCTGCTCGACCTCGCCAAATTCGTGGTCCTGCTCGAAGAGGGCGCCCGGTACCAGGCGCTCGGTGAACTCGTCGGCGGCGCTGTCGACTTCGATCCGACGAACCTCGTGGCCCAGTGGGGACGCAGTGGACTACTCGACGAAGCCCGCCGCCGCGGTCTCGTCTGACATTCAGCCGGCAAAGGAGCCCTCTCATGACCATTCGTATCGGCTACTTCCCGAACAACAACTCCTTGTTCGTGCTGCGCCACAACGGCCTGCTCGAACCCCACCTCCGTGATGTCGAGTGGGTGGACCTACGCGAGCTCCCGGCCCCGCCTCGGACCGATCCCCGTACCGGGCTGCCGACACTGCACTCGGACTGGTTGTTCGAGGAGGGCGGGTACGACTTCATCGGCACCGGGTTCACCCCGCCGATCACCGGCCTGGGGCAGGGACGCGACCTGGTGTACGTCGGGATCTCCGGCCCGCGCGTCGAGAACGGGCGATTGGTGAGCCTGGCGAACTCCGGTATCCGCGCCGTCGCCGACCTGCCCGGTAAGCGGGTGGGGATCGCACACGGTTCGTGGCAGACCACGCTGGCCCTGCTGGCGCTCGACCGTGCGGGCAAGCGCTGGTCCGATATCGTCCCGGTCGATATCGACGTGAACGACGGGGGCACGGCCCTGTTGCGCGGCGATATCGACGCGTGGGTCGGTGCCTACCCGGCGCTGGCGGAAGTCGAAGCCACCGCGCAGGTACACACGCTCGTCGACACCGACGGTCTCTTCAGCCACCCGTCGTTGTGGTTCGTCCGCCGCGAGTTCGCCGACAATCGTCGCCCGGAACTCGAAGCCATCATCACGGCCCTGCAGGAATCGGATGCGTGGATCGTCGCCAACCCGCGCGAAGCGGCGCGGTTCTTCGTCGACGATGCGCGGCGGCGCGGCGGTACCGCCGATCTCGATCGCTGGGAGGCGGCGTTGCGCGGACGCCCCTTCGGGATCGGCCCGGTCACCGATGAATTCCTCGATGAGCAGCAGCGTTCGGCGGACCTTCTGCACGCCAACGGTCTTCTCCCCCGAACGGTCGATGTCCGCGCCGCGGTCCTGCCGTGGATCGGCGAGGTCGTCGCGGCCGGCCGACCGGTCACCGCGGGCTGAGGCCCGGCCGGTCACCACCCCGGGCAAGGTAGGCAGAGCAGCCGTGGGTGGTTGCGGCATCCTTCGGCTTCCACCCCGGCGAGCTGCCGGTGGAATCATGCGTGCCCGACTTCGGTGGACTCGGAAAACTAGTAGCCCTTCGGGGACCGGTTGGTCGCTGCCCGGCGTTCGGCCTCCTTGGCCTGGACCCGTTCGTCCTCGGCACGCACGGCGGCATAGCTTTCGCGTTCGCGGATCAGCCACTCCGGCGGATCCGCGAGCAAAGCGGCGATCTCGTCGGCGGTAAGCGAATCGGACACCCCCGCCCGGGTCAGGCCACTGTGGGAGACACCGAGCTTACGGGCCACGACGTCGCGCGGGAACGGTCCGGTGCGGCGCAGCTCGGTGAGCCACTGCGGCGGGTTCGTCCGGAGCTCGTCCAGCTCGGTCCGGGAAATCGGGTTGTTCCGGAACTGTTCGGGAGCCGCCGGAAGATAGATGCCGAGCTTGTTCGCCGCCGTCAGCGGCTTCATCATCTGCGGTTTCTTGTCCAGGCTCACCGGACCAGGATATCGGGCCGCCGAGCCGGTCCGGACTCCGCGGTGCCATACGCTTGCCGGTATGAGCCGGTTCCCCTCGATCGATGTGCAGCGCCTGCGCTGGTTTGCCGCAGTCGCGGAGGAGCTGCACTTCGCCCGCGCCGCGAAGGCCTTGCACATCTCCCGCCAGAAGCTCAGCCACACGGTCATCGATCTGGAGACCGAGCTCGGCACGAAGCTGTTCGTCCCGGGGGCACAGCCGACCCGGCTGACCGATGCGGGACAGGAGCTGCTGCGGGAGGCGCGCGACATCATCGCGCGTGCCGAGGACGCGGCGGGCACTGCGGCGGACGCTGCCCCGGCCACGCTGCGGGTCGGGTTCGTGCCCGGCGTCACCGTCACCAAGTGGGAGCGGATCTGGGGGCGGCGGTTCCCGGATACCCCGCTGGAGCTGGTCGCTGTGGCCCAGGCCGACCAGGAGTCGGCGCTGCGCGAGGGCCGGATCGACATGTGCTTCGTCCGGTTGCCGATCGACCGCGGCGATATGAACGCGATCCCGCTCTACCGTGAGTTGCCCGTCGTCGTGGTACCCAAGGACCACGAGATTTCACTGCTCGACGAGGTCGGCATGGCCGATCTCGCGGGCGAGCGCCTGCAGGACACCGCCGATATCGACGCCGCCGGAGCCGCCATCGAACTGGTCGCCGCCGGAGTCGGCGTCGCCATCGTGCCGCATTCGATCGCCCGCCTGCACCACCGGCGCGACGTCGTCTACCGCACGGTGACCGATACCGACGACACCGCAATCGCTCTGGTCTGGCCATCGGCCCGGACCACCGACCTGGTCGAGGAGTTCATCGGCGTAGTGCGCGGCCGCTCGGAGCACAGTTCCCGCTCCCCCGCCGGAAAAGGCACCGAACCAGAACCGCGGAAGCCGCACGCTCCGGCAAAAGGACCGCGCTCCGCGCGGAAACCGG
>NZ_JBKOOL010000109.1:0-19130 GCF_046764065.1 Nocardia sp. NPDC002869 | reverse complement strand
CCGCCGACACAACTAAAGACTGAAACCACCCACCCCGGCCAGAGGGGTCAGAATTCGGATGCCGAAAAGTGGTCAGGATTGGCCTGCCGTTGACAATACGAGGGCAAACGATTCATGTTCCGGCCGTCGGATGTGTGGTCCCGGCCGCTGTACGACACACAGGGCGACCATCGCGGAGTCACATACGAACATGGAGGGGACAGATTCGGGTACAGCGATCTGGTCAGGTGGGTGGAGCAGGAGCGGAGACGAGCTGATTCGGAGGTCGTCCCCAAAGTGGAGGGAGAGTACCTTCCACCGGAAGATGCTCCGTGGGCCGATGCGGTCCGCCGGTCTGGTCGGCCACCGAGATACACCTTCATCCATGGAGGAGCGATCCGAGGAGGAGAGGTCGGCGACCACTTCATGATCAGCGTCAACCGAGGAGCCGACAGCAACCACGAATCCGACATCCGCGACGGATCCGACTCCGATTGGATCTCGGTGTACTTGAACGGACCCGAAGGCGGGAAGATGCTCGAGGCGAGCGAGAACTCTGCCTTGCTCTTCGGCCTGAACCCGGCCGATGAGCAGGTACTCGTAGCGTGCCGAACCGCGCATTCCGCCACCTCCGCGGCACCGGGGGTAGCCGAGTACCTTCACTCGAGGGGGGTGGTGACCGGTGGTATCCACGCCCCCACCGATGTGGCGAACACGCCGATTCCCGACCGCGCAGGGATGCCGACCGAGTTGTACGTGAAGCGCGACAGCCCTGAGCGTAAGTTGTTCGAGACCTACCCGGCCCCAACAGGCGAGTCGGCGCGACCCGAGTGATCGTGAGGACGAAGGGAACGGGGCACAGCCGATGGATCCATCCACCGCGGTCCGCCACGGCGACTGGTTCGTGCTCCTCGACCCGAAGTGGAGCTCCGAAGCTCATGCCGGAGATCCTCCGCTGGAAGTTGTGGTCGGCGGCTGGAGGATCGAGAAGGACGGAGAACTGGGCCCTTTCCAGCCGAACCCGGGCTATCTGCCACTATCTCCGCGCAGCCCCAGCGATCCCATCGACGCCCTGCTGCGCCTCGCCGACATAGGCGAGGACCGAAGCGACCGGATCGTCCCGACACTTCTGCGCACGGTCGTCGAGATCGCGTGCGACGAGCAGCACCGGCCCCGGACAGCGATGTCTCCGGACGGTATTCGCTGTGCTGTCGTCGTCACCGCCGAGATCCACAAACAACACCTGGGCGTGCGGCATTGGGTACCTGTGCTCGGCTCCCGGTTGTACGGAGCCCTGCCCGAATGCACGGATATACTGTTCAACCCCGGCGGTGACCACTCGTTCCGTCTCACCGCCGCTGCTGTTCGTCCGTCCGACCGGATATGACCCGAAGCCACCATTCCGTAGGCGGCCTCGGGGAACACGCTTTCTCAGTCCAGTGAGACGTAGACCTCCACCGAGGTCGGGCCCGTGTAGCGTTCCAGTTCCGCGGTGTGGGAACGGGTTATCGTGCCCGCCTTCTCCGCCTCCCGGACTCTTGCCCATGCTGTGCGGAGCAGGTCGTAGGGCTTCTCGGTGACCACGAATTTTGCGTAGCGGCCGGCCGGGACCCTGGTGAGTACATCACCGGGGTCGAGGTCGTCCATCTTCTTGATCTCGTAGCCGAGTACGGCTACCGCGTGATCCCCTTGGCCGATGTAGGCGGCGACCCGGGGGACGTCCTTCTCCCGGCCGAGGTACCGGTCCCAGGTGAAGTTCACCAGGTCGAGGTCTCGGGCGGTCACCTCCCGGCCGGCCAGCGGGATCGTGAGCCCGGCCACCAGGCTCTGGTCGAGTTCGACAATTTCGAAATCCACAGCTGCTTCCTACCTGCTCGCCGCATCGTCTGCCGCCATTGCCACGAATACTTCCACCGTGTGCTCATCGGGGTAGCGCTCGTAGTCACCGGTATAGGAGCGGACCAGCCGGCCGGCGGCCTCCGCGTCCCAGATCGCCCGCCACAGGGTCACGATCGTCTCGCCGAGGTCGTCGCCGCTGAGGGTGAAGCGGGCGTAGCGGCCGGCGGGGATACGCGCGAGGACATCGCCGGGTAGTAGATCGTCGAGGCTGTGACAGCGGTAGCCGATGATATGGGTGAGGTAGGAATTGATCTCCGGGGCGTGATCGACGAAGGCGCTGGCGGGGTGGCCGGGTAACGATCGGGCCAGGGTGGTTTTCCAGGCCTCTTCGACTCTGGTGCGTCGCGGTCCTTCCACGGCCAGTGCCGGGCTGCGTAGCACCATTCCCGCCACCAGCGTTTCCGGGCGGTCAACGACATTGAATTCCACCGGCGTAGCCCCTATGTCTCGTCATACGTCGTCGCTCCAGCGCATATCCTCCCGCACGCCCGTCCTGGCCCGGGCGTCGGCCCGTGCCGGTCGGTCGGGTGGGCGATATCTCACTCTGGCCAACGATGCTGCCATGCCGACCGTTCCTTCGGTGGGATCACGACAGGAATCCGTAGGTCACGGTACGGGTATCGTTACGCCGGGCAGGATTTCGACCACGCGCGGGGCCGGTGGCGGGGGTGCCACCGGCGGCGCGGGTGCGGGCGCTTCGGCCGGGGGAGTTGCGGGCGCCTGGGGTTCCGGTTCGTATTCGGGCTCGGGGGCATACGGTTCGGCGGCCGGGGGGATGACGATGAAAGGTTGCTGGGTCGGTTGCTGCTGCGGCTCCGGCCGTTGCGGGGACGGTGGGTTGAGGATGTCGTACGGGTTGCGTACGGGCTGCTGTGGCGCGGCCGGGACGACCGGTGCGGGGTTCGGGGCCGGTGCGCCGATCTGCTCGGCCGGAGTGTCGGTCAGGGCACCGTCCATGGTCTGTTTCCAGATATCGGCGGGCAGCCCGGAACCGTAGATCCGGCCGCCGCCGGCGGTGACGATCGGAAGGTTCGACTCGGTGCCGACCCAGACCGCGGTGGACAGCGACGGCGTGAAGCCGACCATCCAGGCGTCCTTGTTCTGACCGGTATCGCCCAGCTGGGTGGTGCCCGTTTTGGCGGCGGAGGGGCGCCCGCTCAGCGCGTGGCCGTTGGAATACGAGGCGATGGGCAGCATGGCCGTGGCGGTCTGCGCGGCGATGGTCTGCGGTATCCGCTGCTCCGACGGTGGCGGCTGGGCGCCGGTGCGCTGCCCCGGATCGCCGCCGCGGTCCAGCAGCACGCGGCCGTCCCCGCGGACCACGCGCTGGACGAAGTACGGCTGGTGGTAGCGGCCCGCACCGGCGATGGTGGCGTAGGCCGAGGCCATGTCGAAGGGCCGCACCAGATAGGTACCGAGCACGATGGAGGGCATGGGCGGTGCACCCATCTCGGTGAGCGACTGCCCCGGGACGCCCGGGATGTCCTGCGGGATCCCGGCCTGGTGGGCGGCGTCGGCGATCGCCTGGGGACCGTTGTGCATAGCGAGGGTGAGCCGGTAGAAGCTGGTGTTGAGCGAGCGTTTGAAGGCCTCGTTCAGGCTGCACGTACCGCAGGACTCGTCCTCCACATTGCGCACCAGCACACCGTTGACGTCCACCGGCGTGCTGTCGAACGCTCGGGACAGCGGTATCCCCTGCTGTAACGCCGCGAGTACCGCGAAGGTTTTGAACGCCGACCCCGTCTGCACCGGGGCCTGGGCGAAATCGAAACCGATCCCGTCGGCGCCGCCGTAGTAGGCGCGGACCGCACCCGATCGCGGATCGATGGAGGTCACCGCGGTGCGCAGTTCCGGTGGCTGTCCGTCGAGGGCGCCGGTCGCGGCGGCGGTCGCAGCCTGCTGGGCCTTCGCGTCGATGGTGGTGGTGATCTGTAGTGCGCCGGTGTTCAGCTCCTCGTCGGAGATCCCCGCGGCGGCCAGTTCACGCAGCACCTGGGTCTTGATATGGCCCTCCGGGCCGCGGGTGGTGTCGACGTCCTCGGGGGCGGGTGGCGGAATTGTCGGGGGGAAGACGATCGCGTCGCGTTCACCGGGGGCGATCGTGTCCATCTCGACCATTCCGTTGAGCACGTAGTTCCAGCGTTGCAGCAGTTGCGGGAGCCGGGTCTGCGGGTCCAGTGCGGAGGGCGAGCGGATGAGCGCGGCCAGGACCGCGCCCTCGGCGACGGTCAGCTCGGGAACCGGTTTACCGAAGTAGGCCTGGGCGGCGGCGGCGATCCCGTAGGCGCCGCGCCCGAAGTAGATGGTGTTCAGGTAGGCGCCGAGGATATCTTCCTTGCTCCATTCCTTGGCCATCTTCGAGGAGATGATCAGCTCGTGCGCCTTGCGGCTGACCGTGCGCTCGGAGCCGAGAAAAGCGTTCTTCACGTACTGCTGGGTGATGGTGGAACCGCCACCGGCGTTCGCCCGGCCCAGCACATTGTCGCGAACGGCGCGCAGTAGACCCGAGGCCGAGAAACCCGGGTTGCTGTAGAAGTTGCGGTCCTCCGCGGACAGGACCGCCTCACGGACGTGCTCGGGCACATCCGACAGCGGTACGGGAGTCCGGTTGCCCTCGGGCGGCACTACCTTCGCCAGCACGGTGGAACCGTCGGAGGCCGTGATCGTCGCGGTCTGGTTGATCGGTACCGTCCCGGCGGCCGGGATCTCCGCACTCCAGTACACCAGGGCGATCAGCAGCGTCGGGATGGCGATCACGATGGTGAACAGCCACAGCACCAGATGCCGGATGCGCTGGCCGCGGGTCCGGTGTGGGCGGATATAGGTGGGTGGCCGGGGCGGACGGGGACGCGGCCCGGGATCGTCGAGCTCTTTCCAACCGGCTATCGAGGGGTACTGCGGTGGCTGGTTGCGGCCACGTCGAGAACGGAACGAGCTCACGATCATCTCCTCTCGGAGCGTCGGAAAAACTCAGGCGCACCACCGCCAGATCTCAGGATACCCAGAGATCAGCTTTTGACTCCGCCCGCCGTGAGCCCGGAGATGATCCGCCGCTGGAACACCAGTACCAAAATCACCAGCGGCACGGTCACCAGCGTGCCCGCCGCCATGATCGCACCGTACGGGGGGACCAGCGGATTGTTCCCGGAGAACCGGGCGATCGCCACCGTCACCGGTTCCGTTCGGCTACCGGAAAGCACCCGGGCGAGCAGGTACTCGTTGACCGCCGCGATGAACGCCAGGATCGCGGTGGTGAATACGGCCGGCGCGGCCAGCGGCAGCATCACCAGCCGGAACGCCTGCACCTTGGTGGCGCCGTCGATCCGGGCCGCCTCCTCGAGTTCCCACGGCAGTTCGGCGAAGAACGAGGCCAGGATGTACACCGTCAGCGGCAGCACGAAGGAGATGTTCGGCAGGATCAGCGCCTGGTACTTGCCGATCCAGCCGATCTCGGTGAACAGCTGGAACAGCGGCGTCACCAGGACGACCACCGGGAACATCGACGCGCTCAGGATCACCCCGGACACCAGGTAGCGGCCCTTGAAGGTGAGCCGGGCCAGCGCGTAGGCCGCCATGATCCCGATGACCAGCGCGATCGCGGTACTGGCCGCACCGATGATCACACTGTTCAGCAGCGCGTGGGCGAAATTGTTACCGCGGCTGGTGTCGAACGCGTCCCGGAAGTTGTCCAGGGTGAGGTGCGTGGGCCACGGGGTGGAATCGAAGGTGTGGTCGGGATCCCGGAAGGCGGTCACCGCCATCCAGTAGAACGGGCCCAGTCCCCAGACGAGCACGATCAGGGCGCCCACGTAGATGCGGGCCGAGCCGAGCCTGCGCCGCCACGCGGACGTGGGTCCGGCGGCACCGATTTGCTGAGTTGTCACCGCGGCCATCACGCCTTCCGCTGTTCTTCCTGCGTCCGCACCGCGTTCGCGCCCAATATCTTCACCAGTACGAACGCCGCCGCGAAGATCAACAAGAAAGTGATCGTCGACAGTGCGGCCGCACTGTTGGGTCCCTGCCGCGTCTGCTCGACGACCAGGATCGACAGCGTCCGGGTGGCCGGGAGATTATTGGTCATGATGGCGGGCAGGTCGTACATGCGCAGCGCGTCCATGGTGCGGAACAGCACCGCGACCAGCAGCGCCGGTTTGAGCAGCGGCATGGTGATCTGGGTGAACCGCTGCCAGGCCGAGGCGCCGTCCACCCGGGCCGCCTCGTAGACGTCGTCGGGGATGATCTGCAGACCGGCCAGCAGCAGCAGCGCCACGAACGGCGCCGTCTTCCACACATCGGCGGCGATCACCGCGAAACGGGCCGGCCACGCGTCGGAGGTCCACAGGATCTCGGTGCCGAACACGGTGTTGACCACGCCGTCGTACTGGAACATGAACTCCCAGAGCCGGGCCGTCACCGCGGTCGGGATCGCCCACGGGATCAGCACCGCCGCGCGCAGCAGCGCCCGGCCCTTGAAGGTCTTGCCCATCACGATGGCCATACCGAGCCCGATCGCCACCTCCAGCGTCACCGTGACAACCGCGAAGAACAGCGTGACGCCGACGGCCCCCCAGAACTCGGCGCCCAGATTACCGGTGGGGCATTCGGTGACACCGCCGGTGATGACCTGGCATTGGCCGAGGATCCAGTGCAGGTAGTTGTAGAAGGTGCTTTCGCCGCTGTCGACGAAGCGGCCGCTCGTCTCGTCGAGCCGATCGTCGTAGGTGAACGACATCCACAGCGCCCGCAGCACCGGATAACCGATCACCACGGTGAGCGCTATCAGCACCGGCGCGACGAACAGCCACGCCCGGCCCGACATACGGACTTCGTCGCGAAGCCGGCTGGACGTCCCGCGATCGTTGGTCGCGTTCGCGGGCTTTTCTGTACGGACCGACGCCTGCGCGACCGTTCCGGAAGGATCCGACACCGTTACTCTCTCCTACGGGCTCGCCGGGTCCGGTTGAACAATATCTACGATCCGGCCGTCTCGATGCCCTTCTGCATGCCGATGATCGCGTCGTTCACGGACTTGGTTCCGGTCAGGGCAGCATATGCGTTGTCCTGAATGGCTTTGGACACCGCCGGATAGAACGGGGTGACCGGTCGGGGCACCGCGCTGGCGATGGAATCCTTCAAGGCGGGCAGGTACGGCATCTTGGCGATGAGCGCCGGATCGTCGTAGATCGAGGCCCGTACCGACGGCAGCGCGCCGGAGGCGATGATGTGCTGGGCTTCCTCGCTGATCAGGAACTTCAGGAAATCCAGTGCCGTGGCCTTGTTCTCGGAATACGCGCTGATCGCGGCGTTGTAGCCGCCGAGGGTCGAGGCGCCGATCCCGGTGTCCCCGGGCAGCGGCGCGACCCCGAACTTGTCCTTGACCGCCGAGGCCTCCGAGGCGGCGTCACCGTAGGTGGAGGGCCAGCTGCGCAGGAACATGAGTTTGCCCTGGGTGAACGCGGCGCCGCTCGTCGGTTCCTGGAAGGTGATGGCTTCGCGGGGGATATCGCCGACCCGGTAGGCGTCCACCAACTGCTCGAGCCCGGCCCGCGACTGCGGGCTGTTGACCGTCGGGGTGCGGCCGTCGGTGCCGACGAAGGTCCCGCCGAACGCGTTGATCACCTCGGCGGTGTTCACCGTCAGGCCCTCGTAGGGCGCGAACTGGCCCGCGTAGCAGCCGATCTGATTGGCCCGCGCGAGTGGGCAGCCGGCGCGCATCTCGGCCCAGGTGAGCGGAGGGTTGGGCACCAGGTCCTTACGGTAGAACAGCAGGCCGCCGTTGGTGTTGCGGGGCGCGGCGTACAGGGTGCCGTTGTAGGTGGCGCTGGCCACCGGCGGCGACAGCAGCGGCGAGGTGTCGATGGCGAACTGGTCCTGCAGCGGCTGGATCCAGCCCTTGGCCGCGAACTCCGCGGTCCACGGCACATCGAGGGCGACCACGTCGTAGTCGGTCGACTTCGCGCGCATGTGCTCGACCAGATCGTCGTATTGGGCCGAGGCGTCGTTGGACTGTTCCTTGTAGGTGACCTGCTCGTCGGGGTGGGTGGCGTTCCAGCGGTCGATGACCTGCTTGACCGCACCGGTCTCGGTGGTGTCCTTACCTTCGACGTAGGTGATCGGGCCGCGGCCGTCCTGGTTCATGCCGAGCTGTTCATCGGTGTCGCTCGTGTTGCAGGCGGTGGCAAAGGTCACGGTCAGCAGCGCGATCGGCCATAGGACGAGCGCGGCACGTAGAGACGGCGCCTTCTTGAAAGCCATCGCGGAACTCCAGGGTCGACACAGTGAGCGGCAGCACAACGCAACATACATGGTGTGCACGCTCGGTGTCGGATACTCCCGTATCGAAGTGAGCGGAAGCTCGAGTGCCCACGGTCCTCGGCGACTCCGCCGGGACGGGCCGGGAGGCCGGGCGGTCGGCGGCGTCGCGGGTATAACGACTGGTAGGCGTACCTCCGCCTTCGCTCCGGCCATGCGCGGACTACGGACGGGCTACGCCCGGCTGCGCTGCTCGGGCGTACCTCCGCCTCCGCTCCGGCCATGCGCGGACTACGGACGGGCTACGCCCGGCTGCGCTGCTCGGGCGTACCTCCGCCTCCGCTCCGGCCATGCGCGGATCAAGGGCGGGCTGCGCCCGGCTGCGCTGCTCGGGCGTACCTCCGCCTTCGCTCCGGCCATGCGCGGACTACGGACGGGCTGCGCCCGGCTGCGCTGCTCGGGCGTACCTCCGCCTCCGCTCCGGCCATGCGCGGACTACGGACGGGCTACGCCCGGCTGCGCTGCTCGGGCGTACCTCCGCCTCCGCTCCGGCCATGCGCGGACCGAGGGCGGGTTGCGCCGATTAGGCTGTTGCCCGATGTCCTCCGCGAACGCAGTCTCCGATCGCCTGCTCACCAGGATCGGTGGACTGCTGCGCAAAGCCGAATCCACCGACAACGAGCACGAGGCGGAGGCGTTCCTGGCCGCGGCGCAGCGGCTGGCGACGCGGTCCTCGATCGACCTGGCGGTGGCGCGGGCACACACCCGGGACCGGGAACGGCCCAGCGCGCTGATCCAGCGGATGATCCCGATCGGCGAACCCGGCCGCAAGGGTCTGCGCACCTATGTGCAGCTGTTCGTGGCCATCGCCGCCGCCAACGATGTGCGCTGTGATGTGGCCCGCACCTCGACCCAGGTCTATGCCTATGGGTTCGCGGCGGATATCGCCGTCTGCGAAGCGCTCTACTCCAGCCTGCTGGTGCAGATGGTGCGGGCGTCGGACCGGTACATCAAGTCCAGTGATCACCGGGCCGCGACCATGGAGAAGGTCGTCACCGAGCGCCGGGCCGGGCGGCGGGTGCGCCGGGTGGTGCGGGTGCCGGTGGCCGGGGTGACGGCCAGGCTGAATTTCCAGCTGGCGTTCGCCGAGCGCATCGGAATCCGGCTCGCCGAGGCCAGAGCGGATGTCGAACGGCCGGCGACCGGCCGTGACGGTCGTGCCGCCACACCCGGCGCTGCGGACCGGGCCGCGGAAACCGCGCTGGCATTGCGCGGCAAGGAGATCGAACTCGCCGATTTCTACACCCGTAACTCGGAGGCCCGCGGCACCTGGCGCGGGCCGCGCACCTCCACCGGCTACGCCCCGGACGCCCGGCGCGCGGGGGACCGGGCCGGGCGGGCGGCCCGGCTCGGCCCGGCGCGGGAACTGGACGGGGCGCGCGGGCAGCTCCCCGGATAGCCGGCCGTGCGGGATACACAGCGTGCCGAGGTGTACGACGCCGAGCAGCTGGTGCGTTCGGTTTTCGACCGGGCGGCGGAGTTCGGGCAGCGCACGGTCGAAGTGCACGGGTCGCGGCTGACCTTGCCGGTGGAGCGGAAATTCGCCTCGGTGGATTCGGTGCAGCAGTACTGCGATCGGGTGCTCGCGCTCGGCTGGGTCGCGGCTGCCTGGGAGCGGGCGGGTGCGCCGATCCGGGTGCGCGCCCGCGCCGGAAATGTGGCCGCCCATTACGAAACCGGGAACGCCGTGCTGGCGGTGCCCCTGCACGCGGAGACCGCGACGCGCGGGCGGACCGCGTGGGCGCTGCGGGAACTGGTCGTTCTGCACGAATTGGCACACCACCTCGAGCCGCGGCCGGCCACGGTGGCCGGGCACGGGCCCGAATTCTGTTCGCGGTATGTGGAATTGGCCGACGGGGTGCTCGGGCCGGAGGCGGGGCTGCTGTTGCGCCTGACCTTCCACGATATGGGTGTGCGGTTGGGTTGAGTCGCGGTCGCGACGACCCGGAATTCGGTCCGGTGCGCTTCCGGGGTCGCTCAGCGCGCCCCGTCCGGTCCGGCCCGGAGGTCGGTGAGGAAGAAGGCCCGGATGTCCGCGGCGAGTAGTTCGGGGACCTCCATGGCGGCGAAGTGGCCGCCGCGGTCGAATTCCGACCAGTACCGGATGTCGTAGAGCCGTTCGGCCAGCGGCCGCACCGACTGAGTGATGTCGTGGGCGAACACCGCCACCCCGAGCGGTACCGGGCACGGTGCCGACCCCCGGGTGGACTCGCGCGTCAGTCGTGCGGAGGAGGCCGCGGTGGCGGTCAGCCAGTACAGCGAGACATCGGTGAGCATCCGCTCGTCGCTGACCGGTGTGCGGGGGTCGGTCCACTGGGCGAAGCGCTCCGCGATCCAGGCCAGCTGGCCGACCGGTGAGTCGGTCAGTGCGTAGCCGAGGGTCTGCGGGGCGGTGGCCTGCAACGCCTGGTACGGGGGCCGGTTCGCCAGCAGGTACTGCACCTTGTCGAGCCGGGCCCGGTCGGTTTCGGACAGTTCGAGGCCGGCGGCTGGGGCCGGCCGGGTCGGCAGGTAGTTGACGTGTACTCCGACGACGTGTTCGGGTGCCAGCCCGCCGAGCGCCTGGGAGATACCGGACCCGAAATCGCCGCCCTGCGCGCCGTAGCGCTCGTACCCGAGACGGTGCATCAGTTCGGCCCAGGCGCCCGCGAGCCGGGTGGTGTCCCAGCCGCGCTCGTGGGTGGGCCCGGAAAAGCCGAAGCCCGGGATGGAGGGGATCACGAGGTGGAAATCGCGGGAGAGCGGTTCGATCACGTCGAGGAACTCCAGGAACGAACCGGGCCAGCCGTGGGTCAGGATCAGCGGTAGCGCATCCGGTTTCGCCGACCGGACATGGACGAAGTGGATGTTCTGCCCGTCGATCTCGGTGGTGAAGTGCGGGAGTTCGTTGAGCTCGGCTTCGTGGACGCGCCAGTCGTAGCCGGTGCGCCAGTATTCGGCGAGTTCCCGCAGCCGGGCCAGCGGGAAGCCGTAATCGGTCCCGGCGTCGGCGATCTCATTGGGCCAGCGGGTGCGGGCGAGCCGGTCGGTCAGATCGTCGAGGTCGGCCTGCGGGATATGGATCTCGAAAGCAGTGATGGCGGTGGGGTCCATGGTGGTCTCCTGAGCGGGGGTGGGGCGATGGTCGGCAGGCGGGGTGGGGGCCGTGCACCCCGTCACGGTGAGGGTGAGGGCGATCGCGGCGAGGGCGGCGAGGGCGGCGTAGCGAACGGGACCGTCCATGTGACTACTTTTGTTGGTGTAACCAACGATAGCAAACGTTGGTGTAACCAACAAAGAAATGCACTTGGTCCCGCTGGAAGGGCGCGCCTGAAGACGAGAAAACGGCAGGTCGACCAGCGTGGAAGGGATGTGAGGGGAAGACGGCGCCCGCCGCAGCGGCCGCCTCCGACGCCATGCAGAACGACCGGATCGACTGCGCCGTGCGCAGCTCGAAAACCGTGCGCTCAGTGACGGAAACCCGGCCCTGCCTCGTCACGACCTGGCGCGGCGCTCGCCGAGCGCGGTCGGCCGGGGGCGGTTCCGGCACGACTCGACCGAGCTTTCGGTGGCCCCGGCCGCGGGTCCGCGGGGCGGTGCCCGGCGGACCTCACACCTCGGTGTGCCGCGACTCCAGCAGCCGTCGCATGCGGGCGGTCCACCATTCGGTGCGCTCCGGATCCGGGTGGCGGTACTTCTCCAGCAGGTCGGGATCCGGTGCGGGGGCGGTACGCGGGACCGGTAGGTAACCGTCCACCGGGCGCAGGGATTCGGTGACGACATCTCCCTCGAATAGGGTCACCGTGCCGAGACCGCACGCGTGATCGAGTTCCGGGAGGGCGCCGGCCAGGGCCAGCTGCGCGGCCAGTCCGACGCTGGTCTCCAGGGCGGAGGAGATCACGCACGGTAGTCCGGCGGCTTCGGCGACCCGCAGGGCCCGCCGCACACCGCCGAGCGGAGTGCATTTGAGAACCGCGATATCCGCGGCCCCGGCCACCGCGACCCGCAGCGGGTCCTCGGCGCGGCGGATGGACTCGTCGGCGGCGATGGGTACCTCGACCCGGCGGCGTACGTCGGCGAGCTCCTCGACCGTGCGGCACGGTTGCTCGACGTATTCCAGACCGCCCGCAGCGCGGTCGATCTCGCGAATGTTCCGGACGGCGGTGGTGACATCCCAGACGGCGTTGGCGTCGACGCGGATCGCGCCGCCCGGTCCCAGCGCCGACCGTACGGCTTCCACCCGGGCCAGATCCTCCGGCAGTGATCCGGGATGGTCGGCGATCTTCACCTTCGCCGTACGGCAACCGGACCCGGCGACGATCTCGTAGGCCCGGTCCGGGCCGACGGCGGGAACCGTGCAGTTCACCGGGATCCGCTCCCGCACCGGCTCCGGCCAGCCGACGGTGATCTGTTCGAGGGTGGTATCCAGCCAGTGCGCGGCCTCGTGGTCGGCGTATTCGGCGAACGGGCAGAATTCGCCCCAGCCGCGGGGGCCGCGCAGCAGCACCCCTTCGCGCACGGTGATCCCGCGGAACTTCGACCGCAGCGGGATCGCGTAGACATGCACCTCGTCGATCCGGGGCAGTTCGCTCACCGGAACCACACTAGCCTCGATTGTTCGGGATATGTGCTGACCGGTTCGGTCGGTGTCGGAGGTGTTTGACGGGGTGCCTTTCGGTCTTCGCTGGGGCGGTTCGGTGCTGGTCAGAGGGCTGCGAGACGGGTGAACGCGGTGAGAGCCAGGCCGGCCCACCGGTGGTGAGCGGGTAGCCGCAGATGGAGTCGGCGGGCATGGCGAGCGTTTGCGCCCAGGCCGTCAGGTCCAGAGCGAGCGCCACGACGGCAAGCCGGACCCGGTTCGCGGCGAAGGAATGGAACGGCACATTACGGGCGCCGGCGTCCTTCGCGCCGCGGATCCGATCCTCGCAGCCGCCCCCGCCCGTACTCGGCAGGATCCATCCGCGACGGGACGCGCCCGCGACCATCGGCCTGCCACGATGCCCCGTGTGCCGGCGCGGGCGTCATGCCTCGTACTGGAGCACGGGCGTCAGCCGCCGAACTGCGTGTCGAGGGCCGCCCAGGTCTCCGGTCCCACCATGCCGTCATCTCGCAGCCCCGCGTCGCGCTGGAATCGGCGGACGGCTTCAACTGTCGCGGAACCGTAGATGCCGTCTACCTTCACCCCGAGCACCCCCTGCACGGTGTCGACGCACGTCCCGGTCGACCCCATTGCCAAGATGGGCCCCTCCTCCGCGCACTTCGACACGGCCGCGTCGGCCACTGCCGTATAGGGCGTCGCCTGGGCAAGTGCGCCGGCGGCGGTGGCCACACCCACCGCGAGGGCCGCGGCGACGAGCGCGCGGGCCGCTCCGGATGCCATCTTCTGACTCATGATCATTGCTCCATTTCCCTGTGAAAGACCGGTTTTCGGCGTCTCTCGAACCGGCTGACACGAAGGTATCCGACCGCGGTCTCCGGATCAGCCCTGCTGGGTCGGGATCAGGATCATCGCGGCGACATTCATCCGTCCCGGAACGGAGACCGCGAAGGCGACGGCTTCGGCGATGTCCTCGGGGCTCGGGATCGTGATCTCGGTGCGCCATTCCTCGAGTTGCGCGCGATGTTCGGCGCTGTGCATGTCCGAGCCCAGTTCAGTGCCGGTGAAACCCGGTTCGATGTTCTTCACGCGGATGCCGCGGGGACCGAATTCGGCGAGGAGGTTGCGAGCGAGATGAGCGACGGCGGCTTTTGATGCGCAGTAGATCGAGTATTCCGGGAAAACGACGTGCCCGCCGATCGACCCGGTCAGCACCAGATCGGCCTTCCCGCCACGCTCCGCCGCCGCGCGGAGGGAGCCGCAGTCGGTGCACGCGCATATCGCCGTTGACGGCGACCTCACTCAGATCGCCGATCTCGGCTCCTCGAATGGGGTCTATGTGAACGACCGCCGCATCGATCCCGCGAATTTCCACGCCCGGGATCGCGCCTGCGCGCGAGCAGATCCCAGGGCCGCCAGCACTCTCCGCTCATCAGTGGCCAACACCGTGATCAGCCGGGACACCGTCGGGTCCGAGGCCACCGCACCGAAGAGCCCGGGCTCGGCCCGCAGCAACGCCGGATCCGACATGCAATCCCCGCCCAGGGCGAGCAGCACCGCCAGATCCGACACGACCTTGCCCGGATCGTGGACCGCTCCCGGCCGCCGCCACGGCGCCAGCTTCTCCGACAACAACCCGGTCAGACCGGTCGCCTCCACAGTCCGCGACAGCAATCCCGCCCCGGCCTGCGACACGATCGGCGACCCGCCACCATCGATTTTCACCGACGGATACCACGACATAGACTTGCTCGCCGAAAGGGCGTTCGCACGATCTCGATAACGGCGGCGCTGCCGTCGCTGATCTGGCTCGCCGACGCGGCGATTGCCCGTTCTTGGTGGCCTGTGCCGCCTTTTCGTGGCTGTTCAGCGAATGGCCCGCAGCCTGAGCGCGCTGATCACCCGGACCGCCAGGCAGCCGTATCGGGAAGAGGGGAAACGCACCCGTCACGAATACGTGCTGACCGCGAAAGGCCGCGATCTGCTACCCGTGGTGCCGGCGCTCATGCAGTGGGGCAATACCCACCTGCAACCCGGGCCACTCCCGCTGGACCTGGTCGAGGCGGCCACCGGTGACCCGGTCCGGGTACAGGTGCGCAGCGAATCCGGCCGCGAGATCGGCGTGGACGATCTCGGCGTCCGGCTCAACGAGCAGTGGCGCGCGACCCGGCGGCGGGCGGCCGGGAGCGCGGCGACCGATCAGCCGTAGCGGCGGCGCGGACCGTCCGCCGGTCCGGCGTGACACGGGACCCGGGGGTCAGCTCAGGCGGCGGCCGTCGTCGGGCGCGAAGAAGTAGACGTGCTCGGGGGCCGTGGCCAGCCGCACCCGGCTGCCCTTCGCCGGCGGGTTGCGCCAATCGGTACGTGCCACGATCGTGTCCGCGCCCTGGGTGTCCTCGGTGGGGCGGCCGTAGATGAAGGCGTCGGAGCCGAGCTCCTCGACCACGTCCACCTCGATCTCGATCCCGGACTCACCGGCTTCCAGATGCTCGGGACGGATACCCACCGTCACTGTCGCGCCCGTGGCATCGGCCACCGATCGCGGCAGCGGCAGCGAGAACCCACCGATCCGGACCGCCCCGTCGGTGACCGGAAGCGTGAACAGGTTCATCGCCGGTGACCCCATGAACCCGGCGACGAACACATTCGCCGGATCCCGGTAGAGGTCGCGCGGGGCGGCGCACTGCTGCAGCAGCCCGTCGCGCATCACCGCGACCCGGTCGCCCATGGTCATGGCCTCGACCTGGTCGTGGGTGACATAGACGGTCGTCGTCGCCAGCCGGCGCTGCAGCTGGGCGATCTGGGTGCGGGTCTGCACCCGCAGTTTCGCGTCCAGATTGGACAGCGGTTCGTCCATCAGGAAGACCTGCGGGTCGCGCACGATGGCCCGGCCCATGGCCACCCGCTGCCGCTGACCACCCGACAGCGCCTTGGGCAGGCGGTCCAGCAGCGGTTCCAGATCGAGCAGACGGGCCGCCTCGAGCACCCGGCGCTGCTTCTCGTCCTTACCGACCTTGGCCAGTTTGAGTGCGAAACCCATGTTCTCGGCCACCGTCATATGCGGGTACAGCGCATAGTTCTGGAAGACCATCGCGATATCGCGATCCTTGGGGTCGGAATGGGTGACATCGCGGTCACCGATCAGGATGCGGCCGCCCGATACTTCCTCGAGTCCGGCGAGCATGCGCAGCGAAGTCGATTTCCCGCACCCCGAGGGGCCGACCAGCACCAGGAACTCACCATCGGCGATCTCGAGTTGCAACTGATCGACAGCGGGTGTCTTGGCTCCCGGATACTGCCGGGTGGCGTGATCGAAGGTCACCGTGGCCACGGCTTTTCACTTCCCTTCACCGGTTGGAACACGCGAAGTGGAGCGAATTCGCAACATGTGCGTGGTCATGGCGTCAGAGGCTACCGCTGGGGTTCTCGAGCTCCGCATGGTCTGTACGTTTTCGGTGCGTATCGTGCCAGTGAACGCACCGACTGTCCACCCCGCCGGCGCCCCCCGCGACGCGTCGCCCGGAGCCGGCGATCTCGCGAATGGGCAGCCACCGGCGGGCGCGGTCGGAGATAGGTCGGCCGGCGACGAGCCGCGGTGCGCCACGCCCTGGGCGCATCGGTCGAGCGGCTGAAGGTCACCTTTCCGCGGTGCAGGCGGGGACGGTCGCCGAGCGTGCGCTCGCACTGCCGTCGGCCGGATCGCTGGACAGTCTCAGGGCGCTCGTCCGGGGCCGACCCTCCGGTCCCGGTCACCCGGTCCGGTTGCGGTGGCGAGCCCGCCGCTCCCGGACTCGTCCGGCCACAGCGGAAGAGCCCGGTGGTTCCCGGTACCCGGGATCCGCGGGGCTCTTCCTCTCCGCGACGGCCGATACGACGGCCGGGCGTTACGCGCGTCCGGACAGCACAGTCGATCGCGTCCCGACGGTGGATGCGGCACGTGGTCCGTGTCCGGTGCCGTCAGCGGTCGAGGAATTCCAACAGGTCGGCGTTGAACTTCTCCTTGTCGCCCGGGACGAGTGCGATACCGTGCGAGCCGCCCTCATAGACCTTCAGCGTCGAATCCTGGATCAGCTCCGCCGATTTGCGTCCGGTCGCATCGATCGGCACCACCTGGTCGTCGTCTCCGTGCACGATCAGAGTGGGAATATCGAACTTCTTCAGGTCTTCGGTGAAATCGGTGTATGCGAACGCATCGACACATTTCACGCCGGCCTGGATGCTCTGGTGCATACCCATGAACCAGAATGCGTCGCGATTTCCCTGGGTCACTTTGTTGCCCGGGCGATTCGCGCTGAAGAACCCTTCCGATGTGCCCTTCCAGAATTGCGAACGCTCGGTGAGGATTCCGGATTTGATCTGGTCGAAGACCTCGTCCGGCACACCTTCGGGGTTGCTCTCGGTCTTGCTCATCAGCGGCGGGATGGCCGAGAGCAGCACCGCGGAGTGCACCCGCCCGGTCCCGTGCCGGCCGATATAGCGGGCGAGCTCACCGCCGCCCATACTGTGTGCCACCAGCGTCGCGTCCTGGACATCGAGTCTCGTCAGCAGATCGTTCAGGTCGTCGGCGAAGGTGTCGAAATCGTAACCGTTCCACGGCTGGTCCGAGCGGCCGTGACCGCGCCGATCGTGGGCGATACCGCGGTAACCGTTATCGGCGACGAATTTCATCTGGTCTTCCCAGGCGTCGGCGTTCAACGGCCAGCCGTGGATGAATACGACCGGGCGACCACTCCCCCAATCCTTGTAATAGATGTTCACCTTGTCGCGGGTCGTGCACACAGGCATGGCGGAGCCTCCTTCTGTGCGTGATTCGCCGACCGGTAGCGGGTCGTGACAACGAGACGCCGCCCGAAATGCTACCGACGGAACGGCCCGGAAAAGGGGCTGTATTCATCCGTTACGCAATCCATGCGCGACCGGAACAGTCGCCCGTATCGAACCGTGTCGATGATCGGCCCGCCCCCGCCCTTTCCGCCCGGCCCGGGCTCTCCCCGGCCCCGGTAGCCTCGGGGCCGGGAGATCACCCGACGACGAGGAGTCAACAAGATGAGCCGACCAGTTCGGATCGGAGTCCAACTCCAGCCCCAGCACGCGCCCGATTACGGACTCATCCGCGATGCCGTGTTGCGGGCCGAGGACGTGGGTGTGGACATCGTCTTCAACTGGGACCACTTCTTCCCGCTGACCGGGGACCCCGACGGCGCGCATTACGAATGCTGGACCATGCTCGGCGCCTTCGCCGAACAGACCGAACGGGTGGAGATCGGTGCGCTGGTCACCGGCGGCGGCTACCGCAATCCGGACCTGCTCGCCGATATGGCCCGCACCGTGGACCGGATCAGTGGCGGCCGGCTCATCCTCGGCATCGGCTCGGGCTGGTTCGAGCGTGATTACGACGAGTACGGATACGACTTCGGCACCGCCGGCAGCCGCCTGAACCTGCTCAAGGAATACCTGCCCCGCATCACCGGCCGGTTGGCGAAACTCGAGCCGCAGCCGGTGCGCGAGATCCCGGTGCTCATCGGCGGCGGCGGGGAGAAGAAGACGCTGCGCCTGGTGGCCGAGTACGCGCATATCTGGCACAGCTTCGGCGAGCTGGACGTGTTCACCCACAAGAGCCAGGTGCTCGAAGAACACTGCGCGCGGGTGGGTACCGAAACCGACAGGATCGAGCGTTCGGTGGCCTGGCCGGGCGCGGAGAAGGCACCGGACTACCTGAAGGCCGGGGCCACGCTGTTCACGGTCGGCATCACCGGCCCGGACTACGACCTGTCCCGGGTCCGCGAGGCCATCGCCTGGCGCGATGAGATCAACCCGGAGCCGGTCAGCGGTATCGCCTGACCGCCGGAACAGCAAACGGGCCCGGTCTGCCACCATCGCAGACCGGGCCCGAGAGGTTTGTGTGCCGAGCGGATCGGGTCACCGACCCGTGTTCACCGATCCGTCGCGGGTGGGTTCAGTTCGCCGACTGGACCTGCTGACGCGGCGCCCACTGTGTGGTGCCGGGGGCGGCGACCAGGGTGTTGATCAGGTCGACGCCCGCGATGATCAGGGTCGGTCCGCCGACCACGAGGGTGCCGATGATGCCACCGAGAGCGGCACCGGTGATCACCGTGGCCGGAGCGAAGACGCCGCCGGTCCCGACACCGGCGGCCAGCCCGATAACCGCGCCGAGTCCGGTGCCGATCAAGCCGCCGATGGCGGTGGCGAGACCGAGCTGGGAGGTGAAGTTGTCCTGTGCCGCGAGGTTCTCCTGCGGTGAGGCCACCGGCTGCGGGGGGGGGCGGGGCGCCCCCCCCCCCCGGACAGAACGGGAAAACCCACCACGGAAAAAACCAAACCAACAACAAAAAATAGGTTTAGG